>NZ_MJGC01000086.1 GCF_001746915.1 Desertifilum tharense IPPAS B-1220 | reverse complement strand
TTGTTTTATGCATTGCAGTGTTTAAATAAAGTTGCTACAAGAAATGTAGATATAGGTGAAAAAGATGAAATGGTTGACACGTTAATAATTATTTTAAATGGTCAAGAAGACTTTGCTTCTTATAGGATTAAATTACAAGCTCTTTGGGCATTAGGAAATACCGGAGCTGGTAATGAAGCTGCCTTCAATATGGCTATGAACATCATTCATAATAGTGATGATACTATGCTTCGTATTAATGCACCAATAGTATTATGCAGGATTCTTCAAAATGTAAATTTTTTCAAGCTAGCGATCACACAGTTAAAAACTTACGTTTTAGATCCTCAAGATCGTAACCCATATGCTTTGCGTTACGGTTGTTATGTCGTCCTCTGGCACTGCGCTCAAAACCTTTCATACCCGGAGTTCTACAGTGCATGGAATGGTTGACGAAAATTCCCACCAACAGCTTGCAGGATGTGCAATCGGCTGATTTGGGATTTTCGCTGGAGAGAATTTGCCTTGAAACCCAGTATATAGACTTAATCGCGCTTACCGTCTGCGGGAAAACAGACGAAATAAATTAAACTCACCGCGCATCTGTTCGAGTTCTCGCTGGTGTTGCTGGGCGGTGAGGGCGTACCATTGGGCGTAACGTTCGAGTTCCTCGCGATGCTTCACCTCTTCATAAAAGGCGTGACTCACTTGATGCACCTGAAAAAACTCGTGCGCTTCAGGGGGAGACAGAGGAATAATGCGTTGCAAGGGGTTGCTCATGGAATTGGAGTGTTTGCGCCACTTTCTGAGGCTAGCGTACTTTGCCAGCTAGGGTCACTTACAGCCATCCCCGCAGGCGATAAATCAACATTCCGATATATTCTTTAAGGGTATTGGTAGTCTGTTGCAGATTGCTGACATCGGGGACGAGTTTGAGGATCAGACCTTCTAGGGTTGCAGACTCGATATCATCCCCTTGGGTTGAAAGAAAATCAGTAGGGGCGGGGATGGCCTCAAACCCTTGTTTCTGAAAAATTAACAGCGATCGCGGCATGTGTAAAGCCGAAGTCACCAGCAAAACTCGCCGAACGCCTAAAGGTTCCAAAAGGTTGCGGACATTCACCGCATTTTGATACGTATTCAGCGAGGTGGGGTCTTGTAAAATCGCAGAACTCGGAACGCCTATCAATTCGGCAATTGCAGCCATATCGCTCGATTCTGGCGCGCCGCCTTCCTTCCAGTCAATTCTTCCCCCAGACAGAACCAGCAAAGGGGCTTTGCCTTGACGGTACAATTGGGCACCGTGGATAATGCGATCGCCTGCTTCACCAAAATCTACCCAAGGACGCGGCGCAACGTGCGGTTTAATCCCTCCCCCCAAGACTACAATTGCACCCGCGCTATCGAGTTCGCTACTTGGAATATTTTGCCATTCTAGCGATCGCACTAACTGTGTAGAAACCCAACCATTTCCCCCCAAAACCAATACCGCAAACGCTATCCCCAACAAAATGATCGCCCATCGGGGACGTTTCCACACCAGAAACCCAGATACCGCAATCAAAACGCACGCTAACCCCAGAGGATAGACGAAAATGGGTAGCAGTTTGGAGAGGAATAGGAACATGGGGGAAGAAGGGAATTGGGAGTTGGGAGTTGGGGGTTGGGGAAGAAGAGGGTGGGGGGATGGGGAGTTGGGGAGATGGGGGGAAGAGGGGAATTGGGAGTTGGGGTAGATAGTATCTAGTGCTACTTTGTCTTATTGTCGGGGGCGATTATCCTCGCCTAAGAAGTTGATTAGCTTTTTCCAGCCAATTTTCGCCGCATTCGTGGAAAGGCGGGATTGAGATTCCATTTTGCGCCAGGTTTCTAGGCGGGTGCGTTCTTCAACGGGTTCTAGGATGTCTTCTAGGGTGGGGAGTAGGGGTAACTGTTCGAGTTCTTCTGGGGTTCTCCACGCAAAGATAATCCAGCCAGTCGCGATCGCGCCGACAATTCCCAACACTAAACTAATGACTAAGGGGTATCCCAGCAACACAAAAGCCATAAAGAAGCATAGACCCACTTTGGCACCATTGGTCTTTTCAGCAGACCATTGTTGAATGGGAAGTTTTGGCTTTTCTGGAAGGGGACTGGGGTTCATTTAAAGTACGCTCAACACAAAGGTTTTTCGGCACATCCGTCAGTTTTGGGGAAATGCACCTGAGAGTTGACCCCCAAATCAAGCAGAGATCCCCCCTGAACCCCTGCTATATTGCGGGTTTGACTCCGGTTCCCCCCTTTGTAAGGGGGGCTAGGGGGGATCGCACCCTGTAGGACAATACGAGAAGACTAATGTATACAGGGTAGCTCCTAGGGGAGTGCTGGGCGACTTGCAATTGACACTTTAGAAGTTCAGCCTGTCCAGAATTATGACTCGTCGGCGGTTGACTCCTCAAGCTGCTTGGCTGCACTCAAGACTTTGAGTGCTTCGGCTTTTAGCTTCTTCGAGGCTTTCAAAAATCCAGGTGCTTCCTTAATCGGTTCGTGAAACTGCTCGATAAATTCAAAAACATCTCGTTCGGGAATAAATCTGGCTTTGACTTGTACGAAATAGGTTTGCGCCTGCTGTTCTTTTTTCAATTTGGGATTGAATCTAAACGGCTTCACAGGACTATCTCGCCACAGCAGCGGAATATGAGACGCCTTCATGAATTTGACTTTTTGCGGTGCTTCAGCTTGCTTAATCCAAGTGAGTCGCTCTTGATTGAAGTTACGCAGTACAGTAATACAGGGAAAGCGACAGACGGGGATAAATTGCCACAGTCCCGAAAATTTGAATTCCCCATCCTTTAATTCGCTGTTGAGTTGGCTGGCTGAAGCTTGGGAACCCATAAATCCAACAAGCTGAAAAGCGACTTTATGGGGCTGGTCTTTTTTAGGAAAATGCAGGATTTTGGGATAGACGATTAATCGCTGTGTCAAATTGCCTGTGGTTTCAATTTCCTTTTTCAAGGCTTCATAGGCATAACGGCGTTTATTAGGAAGATAAAACAACGGATATTGCACGTTTCCGAGTTGAACCGTTGACCCTTCTTCAGTGAGTGTCACTTCTCCTTGAATGATGCCAATTCCCTGAAAATAAGCATCTGTCTTGGGTTCGTCGGCGCTGGGTTCGGTTCCCCCAGACTCTGGGGAAGCGTCGCTTAACTCCTGGGGGGGTTCTGCGGCTTCACCGGAAGCCTCATCTGGCGCGGCCGTTTCTGCGGGTTCGGGGGGTGGAGAAGATGAAGCCGCTTGCTGTTTTTTGGATTTTAATATAGGTTTTGCAGGCGATGGCGGTTTTGCAGGGGAGGGGGGTAGCTCGTCCGACTCGGACTCTAATTTCACCAGCAAATCTTGATACATCGCCTTTTGCTTGGAATTTGTAGCAGTTTTAATTAATTGTTTGATTTTCTCGATTTGCTCTGACATGGGGATGGCCTATCTTACCTGAGCCTAACTCAGTTGCGTTAACCTTACTCTCAATCCTTCCAGTTTGACACCCTTGGAGCCTTAAGGCACTTTTGAATCTTGAGTCTACGAATCTGCTGAATGCATTACTCAGAGCGAGATCGTTTTTCTTGGGGGAAACTCCACCCAAAAGTCAAGGTTCAAACAAGGAGATGCGCGGGTGGATGCGGGGATGCAACAGCCTTTCGACAGGACGATCCTGTTGGAGATGTTGCTCGACAATTTCTGGAATATCGCCGGGTTGTACCCGACAATACCAGATTTCGTCTGGTAAAACGCGAACGGTAGGGCTGAGGCTGCATTGTCCTTGACAGCCGCATTCTACCACTTCTACCCGATCCGAAACAGCGGCTTGAAAGGCGTTAAGCACTGCTTGGGAACCATTTTTTTGACAGGTGCGATGCTGACAGACCAAAACCTGTCTTGCAGGCTTCCCGGTCTGATTTTCAGCGAGTTCTGGAGATTTGCGATCCACGAGTGGTTAATACGGGAAAGGAAAGACAACAGACAATTGAAAATCAAGGGCGTTCCTACCAGCCTATCCTAGCACCGACTTTTTAGCCGGGATTGGATGCGGGTTGCAGGCAGCGAATGGCTTCTAGCAAACCTCTGGCTTTGTTGAGGGTTTCTTCGTATTCTTTTTCGGGATCGGAGTCTGCCACTAAGCCTGCGCCTGCTTGTACGGAAACGGTTTGGTTTTGAACGACCATTGTCCGAATGGCGATCGCGCTATTGAGTTGTCCGTCAAAATCATAATAGCCGTAAGCCCCGGAATAGACGCCCCGGCGACTGCCTTCGAGTTCGTGAATAATTTCCATTGCTCGAATTTTAGGCGCGCCGCTAACGGTTCCGGCGGGGAAACAGGCTTTCAACAAGTCCCAAGCGGTTTTTCCGGCCCCTAATTCGCCAATGACGTTACTCACAATATGCATGACGTGGGAGTAGCGTTCAATCACCATTAATTCGTCTACTTTAACGGTACCAATGGTACAAGCTCGCCCCAAGTCGTTGCGCCCTAAGTCTACCAGCATGACGTGTTCTGCGACTTCTTTGGGGTCTTGCAATAAGTCTTCCCCCAGGGCAACATCTTCTTGATGGGTTTGTCCGCGCCGTCGGGTTCCAGCAATGGGGCGCAGTAAGGCCGTGGAGGTGCCATTGGGTGCTAGGGTGGCTTTGACCATCACTTCAGGGGATGAGCCGATAATCTGCCAATCCCGGAAGTTAAAATACGCCATATAGGGCGAGGGGTTAATGAGGCGCAGGGAACGATACAGGGAGAAGGGTTCGCCGGGATAGGGAACGCTAAGGCGCTGCGAGAGAACGACTTGAAAGATATCGCCTGCAAAGATATAGTCTTTGGCTTTTTGGACGTTCTGACAGAAATCAGCTTTGGAGATGTTACTGGTGTAGTTTAGGGGCGCACTGTTCTGGCTCGGCGGGTTCCATTCCAGTAAGGTGCTATTGGCAGATAAGGGGGATTGTAACTTGTTGACGAGTTGACGAACGCGATCGCACGCTTGCTGATAGGCTTGTTCTAAGTCGGGCGTGTTGCGTAAATCGGCGTAGGCGATCGCCCAAATTTTCCGCTTCACTTGATCAAAAATCAACAGGTTATCCACCTGCATCCAGACGCCATCCGGTAAATCGTTTTCCCCGCCGCTGTAAACGGGAACGCGGGGTTCAATCCAATGAATTAACTCATAGCCCCAAAAGCCAAATAAACCGCCAATTCCGGGGGGGAGTTGCGGCAATTTTACCGGATGATAGGGTTCTAGACAGCGGGCCAAAACGGTGAAGGGATCGTCTTGAAACTCCTGAACCGAACCCTCGCGGAAGGTTTGGGTAGTGCGATCGCCCCGCGCTTCTAAAATCCAGAGGGGATCGCATCCTAATAAACTGTAGCGGGCGAGATTTTCTCCCCCTTCAACCGACTCTAATAAAAAGCTGTAGGGTTGCCCTGCACACACCTTATACCACGCTGAAACTGGCGTATCGAGGTCGGCTACCCATTCTTGATAGACCGGCACAAAGTTACCTTGTTTAGCAAGTTCAGCAAATTGAGAAAACTCAGGATAAATCATCGGGGGTTGAGGGGCAGCGGAGGTTGTTGAATTTAACATCCAATCGTAGCAGATAGCGGCTAGTCCTCCGGGCGTAACTGGCGACGGGTCGCTTCTAGGACAATGCGCTGTTCGGCTTGGGCGATCGCCTCCAGGGTGGTTGGCACGGCCTGTAAATCGACGGAAATTGCACTAATTCCCCATTGCACCAATAAATCGACTAATTCGGGGTACAGGCTGGGCGCTTGGCCGCAAATGGAACAGGGAATGCCACAAGTCCTCGCCGTTTGAATCAGTTGCTGAATGGCCCTTAAAACCGCAGGATGCAGCCCATCAAAAGCGGAGGCGAGAACCCCTAAATTGCGATCGATGCCTAACAAAAGTTGCGAGAGGTCGTTTGTACCAATCGAGATTCCCCGCACGCCTGCTTGCACGTATTCGGGCAATAAGAAGAGGATAGAAGGCACCTCTGCCATAATCCACAGTTGCAGCCGTTCCGGGTCTAAACCCGCCAGGGGTAGGCGGTTGCGACAAAAGACAAATTCTTCGACCGTTCGCACAAAGGGCAGGATCGGATGCACGTTATGCAAGCCTTGCTGATGCACTTGGGCGATCGCTCTCAACTCTAAATCAAATAAATCGGGGTTCAACAGGCAATTAAACGTGCCGCGCAATCCCAGCATGGCGTTCTGGGAGGCGGGTAGCGGTTCCCCTTCGGGATTGATATTTAAATCTAACGCCCGATAAAAGACGGGTCGAGGCGCAAACGCTGAGGCAAATCGAGCGATCTGCTGTTGCAAGCGTTCGGCAAATTCTGCCCCCCGTCCTTGGTGCAACCAATCCCACGGCGACAGTCCATCTAGAATTTCGGGTACCATCAACTCCGATCTCAGCAACCCCACCCCATCTACAGGTAAGGCTTGCGCCCGTTCAATGGAGGTAGACTGACTGAGATTGACCATCAGTTGGGTGCTGGTGCGGTAGGAATGCGGGGTTGCTAGCGGTTGCGGTCGAGGCAAAGGGGCGATCGCTGGCGCATCTCGACGATAAATTTCGCCCGTACTCCCATCCATAAATATCACCTCGCCCGATTGAATCAGGCGGGTTGCCCCCTGAACGCTGACAATGGCGGGAATCCCCAGTTCGCGGGCAACAATGGCTCCATGACTGGTTAAACTGCCCTGTTCGGCAATAATACCGGCAGCCTGTTGCAACAGCGGCAGATGTTCGGGGGCGATCGCGCTAACCACTAAAATTCGACCCGGTACAATGGGTTCCGTGAGGGTCTGCGTTGGCCCGATTGCGGTTGCGCGCGTTTGCACTTGACCGGGGGCCGCCGCTAATCCCCGAAGAAAGGGGACCGAGACTTCTAAGGAGGGCGGCTTCAGGGCTAAAGGGTGCTGAACGGGAAGGGGCTGCACCTCCACCTGGGTGAGATATAGCGTGGACTGCGGTTGCGCGATCGTCCATTCCAAGGTGTAGGGGGAGGCGATGTTGGATTTAAGCTGTTGGGCTAAATGGACGAGTTGTTGCAATTCGCGATCGCCCAAAACGGCTTGAGTGCTGAGGGATTCGGCGAGAGCTTGCGTCTGTAAAGGGTTCTGGGGATGCAACGCTTCGGCGGCTAAGTCGTAGAGAATGGTTTTTTCCCCCAGATGGGTGTCTTGTAAGGTTCCGGTTTCGGCCTGAATGCGGTAGAGATCGGGCAAGACTTCGCCTTTGACGAGGGACATTCCTAACCCCCAGGTGGCTTGAATTTCAAAGGTGTCTGTGGTGGCGTTGAGGGTGCCTGATGCTTTGGCGTTGGCAATGGGTTGGATTAAGACGGCTAGGTAAATTTGGTGGAGTTTGACGCCGCAGCGCTGCCAATACAGGAGGCTGCGGGCGCGAAAGAGTTCTGCCCAGACTTTTTTGATCCCAGCTTCTAGGGAAGTCACCGGGTCAGAGCAAATATGGGATTGCCACAACCCTGATGTTGCATAGGGTTCGGGGTTGAAGGCGTGATTGTCTGGGCGCGAGGTTTGTAAGGCTAAAGAGGGTCTGAGGATGAAGGTAGACAACTCTGTTTGACGGCTCAACTCTTCTGCGGCTTCGCTGAATGAGGCTAGCCAGTCTGGAGGTAATGGAGCTGTTTGAATTGAATCGCGAATTCGTTGGGCGATCGCTTGTAACTGACGCGGGTTGTTGACATCTAAGTGTAGGGTAGAGTCGGACAGGTCAGAAAAGAGCGGTTCTAACCAGTCAATCTCGGCTAAAAAATTGCGTAAAATCGAGCTTCTGACAACAAATCCCGGAATCACCGGATAGCCTCGTTGCAGCAGTTGACCCAGATAAAAGGCTTTGTCTCCAACGACAAACCGATCCTGGGGATGAATTCGATCGAGCCATTCTAAAACGGTCACAGCATTTTGCTTGCGGACGTGCAAGAGCGTACGGACAATTCGGTGAATTCTGGTTTTTGTTGATTCTGAGATTGGGGTTTTTAAACCCAACTGGAAGAATCGAAGAATTGAATGTGAATCAATCGGCTAGCCAGCCGTTCTATCTTTGCGTACTCAGTCAATGCGGCTACCGTGCATACACATCGAGTGTAGGAATCTCACCTCTAGCTGAGATTCTCCTAAATCCCCTGTTCGCAGGGGGCTAGGGTGGATCGAAGCCCTATAGAACAATATTAGAAGACTGATGCATACACGGTAGGTCATTTCGGGTGGCAGGAGCAAAAGGCGGCTCTATTTTGCGTTTTGCAAATCTTATCGTTAAAGTAGTTTGAATCGGTGTAAAGTGCAGCCCATTTTTGGGTTTGAGTGGCAAACTTTGCTGAATGTCCCTTGCTGAACTGAAGCGCATGAGTATAGGTGGCTGGCTGTCGATTGGAAAAGCTTGGTCGGGTTTATTTTTAAAGTCAAGCTGTCCGTTGTGCGATCGCCCTGCTGAGGGGCAGTTGTGTGCGGCTTGCTTAAAGTCTTTGCGGCGCTGCCAGTTAGCCGATCCGCAACGGTTATGGCAAGCAGAATTACCTGTATTTGCTTGGGGTACTTATGGAGGCTTGCTCAAGCGGGCGATCGCAGTTTTAAAATATGAAAATCAACCTCAATTAGCCCGCGTCTTAGGGACGGAGTTGGCACAAGCTTGGCTGGATTCTGGGATCTCTTATCCGCGCGGAACGGGGGTTATTCCCATTCCTCTCCACGAAACGAAGCTGAAGCAGCGGGGTTACAATCAAGCGCAATTGTTGGCTGAACGATTTTGTGAAATTTCGGGTCTGCGTTTATATTCCTCCGGGTTAAAGCGGGTTCGCCAAACACAAGCCCAGTTTGGTTTATCTTCTTCAGCGCGATCGCTCAATTTGACCGAGGCGTTTGTGGTGGGAAACCTCAAGCGCAACTCTCCTATTTTATTACTTGATGATATCTATACGACCGGAGCAACTGCTCGCTCTGCTGCTCAAACGCTGCAACAACAAGGAATTTCGGTGTTGGGAATTGGGGCGATCGCGCTGGCGGGTCAATCTTGAGTCTTGCAAAAAATCGTAGTTTTTCACCCGGAGATCGGTTAGAGTGCTAGGTAGCTCTGTGGGCTTGTTGATTTCTGAGAGATTCATGACTGAGATTGACGATTTGCCGTCCCTTCGGGTTTTGATTGTTGAAGATGACCCGATGATGCAATTAGGTTTAGAACAAACCTTGATGGAACAGCCTAACCTAACGCTCGTGGGACAAGCAGAGGATGGGTATTTAGGGGTAGAAGCGGCGCTGAAACTCAAACCCGATTTGGTGGTGATGGATATTGGTTTACCCCGGTTGGATGGGATCGCCGCTACTCAGCAAATTAAGCAAGCCCTCCCTGATGTGCGCGTGGTGATGCTGACTTCCCACACGACGGAAACGGAAATTATTGCGGCGCTTTCGAGTGGGGCTGATGCGTATTGTATTAAAGGGGCGAATGTAGACCGCTTGCTGGCTGCGATCGCGGCGGCTCAAGAAGGGGCAACTTATCTCGATCCGCAAATTGCTCGTAAAGTCATCGAACATCTAAAACCACCAACCCCAACGAGCAATATTGGTCAGCTTTCTCAGCGAGAATTAGAAGTTCTGAAGTTAATGGTGGAAGGATATAGCAATCCAGAAATTGCTGCCGAGCTTTATCTGAGTCCCAATACCGTGAAGACTCACGTTCGCGGGATTATGAATAAGCTAGCGGTGGATGACCGCGTACAAGCCGCTGTTGTAGCGCTTCGGAGCGGTTTGGTTTAAGCTGGCTCATCCTATCGACTAGCCTAACAATCTTTGACTTTTTCGGATAAACCTAACCCGGCAACTTCCATCAGCAAAGCAACGCCCGTTAAACCGGGGGGAATATGCTTGATGGCGAGTAAGCCGGATGCAACGCTAATACCGCTGCTTAACAGCAAGGTTGCCCCTCCAATTGCGAGAACTTTACCGAGTTTGGCTTGTGCGCTTCTTTCCATACTCAAATCCTATAGGTAAATTTTTGTAATGTTAAATAAGATAACAGAATTTGGTCAAAGCGATCGCCTTTCTAGAGTGCAATTGTCAAAGTTTTCTGCAACCCTCTAAAGACTTAAGTAGATATACTCACCCCAGGCTCAAATCTTGAGCGCGATCGCGTCTATTGCCGATACAATTTCAGCGATGAAACTGACTGAAGTGAGTTAAGTTTCCGATCGCTCTACTTCCATCGCAGCAAAAATTCCTCTTAATAGCATCGCCCGATTGGGTGATACCTTTTTATTTGGCATCCATTCAACAAACATACATTAATTTTCTCATTTTTGTCCGGAAAACATTTCAGCGATCTCGAACAAGAATAACCCCTTTTTTTCTACTTTTTGAATCACCCGATTGGATGAAACCAAAAGGTGAGGTGACTGAGAAAAGAGCCAAAGTAACTTAGGAATTGTCAAACACAAATCAAATCAAAAAAATATGCAACTACCTACCAACACTCAATCTGCTAACTCAATTGCTCTGAATAAACCCACCCTAAGTCGGGGTTCTAAAGGTAATGATGTTCGCGAACTTCAACGCCTGCTTATTCATTGGGGATTGGGTTCTTATGACATCTTTATCGATGGCGTTTTTGATGAAATTTTAGAGTATAGTGTCAAAGCCTATCAACGCCGCGTCTTCTTAACAGAAGATGGTATTGTCGGTTCATTAACCTGGCAATCCCTCTATACAGGCGCACCCGTCAATATGCCTGAACTGCGTCGCGGTCATTATGGACTAGCAACGAGCAAAGTGCAAGAAGTTTTACAAATTTGCGGCGATTATAATGGCAAAATTGACGGTGATTTTGGTTGGATGACTGAGCAAGCCGTCAAAGCTTTTCAAAAGCGAGTTGGCTTAGTCGCTGATGGAGTTGTCGGGAACAGAACTTGGCACGCCTTAAGCAAAATCCCGCGCGAAGGTTGCTAAATATCCTTCCAAAGATAGCGTTTTTTGATGGGATCAGATACCGCACGGTTCGCCTAAATCTCTCTGAGTTAGGGGAAGCTGAAAGAAAGAGTATTTTCTGAAATTGAGAAACGCTATAAATAGGGCTTTCTAGGTTAATTGAACCTCAGTCCAGTCTCTCTCCTGAATTGTTGTAAACCTTTTTCAGAATTCCCCCTGTAAAAACAAGCGCTTGGAAGTCCAGTCTCCCAAGCGCTTTTTGCTATTGAGCCAATTGCGACAATTTAAGAACGACCGTAGAGGGCGAGGGGTTCTTTGATAAAACGAATATAAAAATGGCGGAAGGTAGACTTAATCACCCTAGGCATCCCAAAATCAATAGGAACTAACGCTTCCGGTAACTTCCAGTCTGAAACTTGCAATTCTGTGGGGGTGAGTAAAGGAAAATCAACCGTTGCTGGATAAAGATTGAGCCGAGAAGCGGCCGCCGCAGTCGGCACAGTTGCCGGATCGACCTGTAGAATCTCTAAAAAGGCACGATCTAGAGCAAAAACATTATCCGCCGCGCCGAGAATGCCTAAAAAGCGAGGTTCGCCACCACTAGGCCCTTTACCTTCATGGCCGATAATTCCATCTAAAATAGTTAAGTCAGGCGCGATCGCTCTGGCAGTTTCCACCAACATTTCGCCAAACCGCCCGCTATCTTTTCCCGCTTCCATGTGCCACCAAGCCTTCATCTTACCGGGAACGCAGCCAAACAGGTTTTTCACCCCCAACGTCATCGTCAGTTGGACGTGAGATTTCACCTTGGGTAAATTGATCGTCACATCGGCTTCCATCGCCTCTTTACTCAGCAACAGATGATTAAACGTATCGCTAACGGTTTGATAGCGCTTGCCGCTAAACTCAACTACAGGTAAATTCAATTCCTCTAATAGGGGTTGATAGCCATTAGCCACCGCCACCCCCCGCGCGCTACCAAAAGCCGGCCCATCACCTAAAAACGGCTTTCCCCCGGCTTCTAGAACCAATTGAGCCACGCAGCGTACAATTTCTGGACGGGTAACGCATTCTTTCTGGGGACGCGCACCCGTGAGAAGATTGGGTTTGAGCAGAACGCGGGAACCGGGTTTAACAAAAGCAGATATTCCCCCCAAAGGTTCCAAAACTTGAATTAAAGCATTTCGCAAGACTAAATCATCGTAGGAATTTGCTCGACACAAGCTGACCGTCGCTGCTTTCATGCGCTTTTTTCAATCTCAACAAGTCTTTGGGTTAGTGTAACGCCTGTTGAGGGAGAAGTGAGTGCAAAGTTCCGTAGCTTGCTTCCGCGTAGCGGTGTTCCGAGTTCCGAGTGGGAGAAGAGTGCTGAGTGCTGAGTTGATAGTTATCAAGTCTTCCTACCTTTTCTTCTCCCCAACCCCCAACTCCTAACTCCCAACTCCCTTCTTCTTCCCCCCACCTCCCCATCCCCCCATCCCCCCACCCTCTTTGTTAGTGTTCAAACACGCCCTGATATTGCAGCAAATCAAGGGAAACGATGACGGGTAGGCTGTTAAAACATTGATGGGCGAGTTCTAGGCGTTCTTCGCGTTCTAGCATTTTCACTAACTTTTGCTGAACGTTTATTAAATACCTGACATCGTTGGCGGCGTAGCTTAATTGCTGTTCTGAGAGATTTGCAGCGTTTCCCCAGTCGGAACTTTGGGCGGTTTTGTCGAGTTCTATCTGTTCGAGTTCGTTGACTAAATCTTTTAAGCCGTGGCGGTTGGTGTAGGTTCTGGCGAGTTTGCTAGCAATTTTTGTGCAAAAGATGGGATTGACAGTAATGTTTAGGTGGTGGCGCAACATGGCTACGTCAAACCGAGCAAAGTGAAAGATTTTTAGAACTTGTTCTGATTCTAGAAGGCGCTTGAGGTTGGGGGCGTCAGTTTGTCCTCTGGCGATGCGGATCGCACAGACAAAGCCTTGTTCGTCGCACAGTTGTACTAGACAAAGGCGATCGCGAATCGGTAGCAATCCCATTGTCTCAGTATCGATGGCAAGGCGATCGCACTTTTGATAGCGTTCTAACAACTCTGGGGAAAGATCGCGATCGCAAACCTGAAAATTCTCTTGGCTCATCCGTTACTCATCACGCATCAACAGCCATTATCGAGGATGCGGGAAATTTTATCGCACATTTAAAGCGGAATCGGGAATTGGGAAACACTGACTCCCAACTCCCGACTGCTCTAAGTCCCTTTAGCGTTACCCTCTCCTAGGGAGTGGTAGTGCGGGTTCCACCATTTTGTTGCGTTAAAGGATAAGTGGCCTCTGCAATCAGAACAGGGCGATTCTGATATTCTGCTTCTAGGCGTTGTTGCATTTCTCCATCCCAAGTGACGTTGTAGTCTCTTTGAATTTCCGCCACGTTCATCGGACGAAGTTCGCCAGTGACAACCACTTCTTGACCATCTTGAATTGCAGTTGTAGGTTGACCTACTTTCAAGACTAATAAATCTTGACCGCCAATCCAAGCGCCATCTTGGAGGGTAAAGCTATTATTGGCCATCACTTCATCAATTTCACCCTGAACGGCGATCGTTTGACCATAGTAGCGTTCTGGGTTATCGGTAATATCGCCCGCACGCGGTGCTAGCGCCAGAGATTGAGCAATAATAACGGGTTCGTTTTCATACTCGCCATACACGGCTGGATCTAAGCCTAAATTATATTGGCGCTCAATATCAGCCAGCACAAACCGTTGAACTTCACCCGTGACTTGCACATCTGCATCGATATCGGTCGGTAAAACAAAGGGCGTTCCGGTGGCATTAACGACCACAATTGGATCGGCACCAAATAGACCGCTATCGCTGATTGTAAAAGTATTCGGTCCGATTTGATCGTCAACGTCGCTTCTGACGGTTACGGTTTGACCGATGAGTTGTTGCGTATCTTGTGTAACTTCTTCTGTGGTGATTTGGGCGTCGCCATCCCGTGCTGTATCGCCAGGGGTGCAAGCCGGAAGCACTAATGCCATTAAGGATAAGCCAACTACTGCGGAGAGTTGCAAAACTCGGTTGCGTTCAGAAGTTTCGGAATGCGAGATAGCGCTAGCAATGACTTGTGCTTCGCTGTTTGTATTTTTTCTTTTAAACATTGATTTATGCTCCTTTAACCAACAACAATACTGAGGAATCTTGCCTGGAAATCGATAGTTTTTAAGTTTTGGATCTGATGAATAAACGAGTATTCACTCCTGGGAAAACCAAAGCCTAGTGTCTTCTCTCTTCAGAATTAATTCTGTTAACAGAGAGGTAAGATTGGGCTTCTATTGGGTGTGGCTTTCAATTCCTAGACTATCAATTAGAGGGCGTTGTATCTTCTTCCCAAAGGATGAAAAAAGGGCGAACCTAAATTCGCCCTAAAAAACGTTGAAAATAATTGAATTACGCCGGATTAAAATATTTAGCAACCGTTTGCACATCTTTGTCACCGCGTCCCGAACAATTAATCACAAGGCGCGGACTACCTGTCAATTGAGGACACAGTTGAGCTAAATAGGCGATCGCATGAGCCGTTTCCAAAGCCGGTATAATCCCTTCTAACTTCGATAATTGCTCAAATCCGGTTAAAGCCTCTTCATCGGTAATGCTATAGTATTCGGCGCGTCCAGAGTCCTTGAGATAGCTATGCTCCGGCCCCACCCCAGGGTAATCTAAGCCAGCGCTAATTGAATGAGGCTCGATCACCTGACCTTCAGGATCTTGCAACAGGTAACTCATCGCCCCATGCAACACCCCAACCCGCCCTTTCGTGAGGGTCGCCGCGTGCTTATCCGTATCGACGCCTTCTCCTGCTGCTTCAATCCCAATCAGGCGTACCGAAGCATCCTTCACAAACTCATAAAATAGCCCCATTGCATTGGAACCCCCCCCCACGCAAGCCAGGAGAATATCGGGCAAACCGCCCCACTTTTCTTGAGCTTGGGCGCGAGTTTCTTGACCGATAATGGCTTGAAAATCGCGAACCAGCATCGGGTAAGGATGAGGCCCGGCCACTGAACCGAGAATGTAATGCGTGGTTTCAACATTGGTTACCCAGTCGCGAATGGCTTCGGAGGTCGCATCCTTGAGCGTTCCCGTCCCGGCTGCCACAGGGCGAACTTCCGCCCCCATCAAGCGCATCCGAAAAACATTCAGGGCTTGGCGTTCCATGTCATGAACGCCCATATAAATAATGCACTCTAGACCAAAACGGGCGCACACCGTCGCCGTTGCTACGCCATGCTGTCCGGCCCCGGTTTCGGCAATAATGCGTTGTTTGCCCATGCGCTTGGCTAACAGCACTTGACCGAGGGCATTGTTAATTTTATGCGCGCCCGTGTGGTTTAAGTCTTCTCGTTTGAGATAAATTTGCGGGCCGGTGCCATCGGGTTTAGCATAGTGAGCCGTTAAGCGTTCGGCAAAATAGAGGGGACTTGGCCGTCCCACGTAATCTTTGAGTAAATTTTGGAGTTCCTCTTGAAATTGCGGATCGCGGCGATATTGCGCGTAGGCTTGCTCTAGCTCGCTCAGGGCTGGCATGAGCGTCTCAGGGACGTATTTACCGCCAAATTGTCCAAAGCGTCCTAACGCATCAGGATATTGGATGGCTCCGGTATTAGAGGGATGAAGGGGAGTTTGGGTCACGGCTCGATGCAAAGAATGATAACATTACCCAATTTTGCCACTTTTTACTGCTGAATGCGGAGAGGAGACGTGCAGTACCGCTCCTCAAAAAATCTTAAGGGATTGAATTGAACGATATTCAAGCGTCCTCAGACGAACAAAATTAATGATTCAGATTACATTTAAATATTCCTAACTTTAGATAGATGCCTGATAATATCTTTGATGGGTAAATATCTCAAACTTTAGAGGCTCTATCCATCACTTAGGCAACATCGTTCTTGCAATGTTGAGTGATACGTCGCGAGCGACTAAATCTTTACCCCTTGAGCTTTGCCTGCCAGGTCATCTAAGTTTGCAGTTTGACGATGCCATATTTTGTTGATGGATTTGCCCTAGGGATGCAGTACCCAGCCGTTTTTTCACTGCTGGATTGGGGAGAATGGCGTCTATGGGGGATCTTGGGGGTAGGAATCCTCTTGGGAAATTTAGTTCAGTGGTGCTTTCACCGCTTGCAGTCTCGTTTGATACGTTGTCCTGCGGTTGAGGGAGATCGGGAACTCTCTTCTTTAGAAATCGGCAAGATCCTGACCGCGTTGAACGATGTGGTGTTAGTTCTCGATCGCGAAGGTCGCTATCTTAAGATCGCCCCCACTCAAGCGCCACAATTGTATCGGCCGGCGGCTGAAGTGATTGGGAAGACGCTTGCAGATTTGTTTGATAGCGATCGCGCTCAGTTCTTTTTAAAGCACATTCACCAAACGCTAGACACTCAGCAACCCGTCCGCATTGAATATACGCTACCGATCGCGGGTCGATTGGTGTGGTTTGCCGCTAAACTTCTTCCCCTCGATTTAGACCGGGTTCTGTGCGTAGCTCAAGACATTACCGACCAAAAACAGGCGGCCAATGCAATTTGTCTATTGAACAGTCAGCTCGAACAGCGCGTTCAGGAAAGAACTCAAGCCTTAGAAGTTGCCAATCAAGAACTAGAAGCATTCTGCTATTCTGTTTCTCACGATTTGCGATCGCCCTTACGCCGCATTGCCGGATTTTCTCAGGCGATCTTAGAAGACTGCGCGGACGAGCTGAACCCGATCTCGCAAAGTTATTTACAGCGGGCGATCCACTCAACCGAACGCATGGAAGAGATGATCGATGACTTATTAAGTTTGTCGCATCTGAGCTTGCAAGAACTCAACGCCCAGTGGGTCGATCTCAGCGCGATCGCCCTTCAGATTGCCCGCGAGTTGCAACAAACCAACCCCTCGCGCCCAGTCGAATTTAAAATAGCGCCCCAAGCGATCGCCTATGCAGATGCACGCCTTCTGCAAATTGCCCTAGAAAACCTCCTAGAAAATGCTTGGAAATATACCAGCAAGCAAGCCGCCGCCTCAATCGAGTTTGGCATCTTACCCCATACCCTCCCCTGGCAACCGAGATTAGAAGAAACGCGTTCCTTAGACTCGCAATACCGACTGCGATCGCCCGAACCCCAAACCCTCACCTTTTTCATTCAAGACAATGGCATCGGCTTTAATCCCCACTATGCCAGCAAACTCTTCGCCCCCTTCCAACGCTTGCACAACGCTCAAGAATTTGAAGGAACGGGAATTGGTTTAGCCATTGTTCAACGCATCATTCACCGACATGGCGGTCGAGTTTGGGCCCAAGCCGCGCTGGAACAAGGAGCTACATTCTTCTTTTGTTTACCCTTCAATCCCACCGATCCAGAATTACCCCGCATAACTTTAGGTCATTTAGCCTTGCCCCCCGAATCTAAAAGCCGTTCGCAACCCTGAGTGCCACTAAAATAAAGGTATTTCCCGCACCTGACTCTTGATGTGTCCCCTGGTGTGAGAAATCTTGAGCAATAAGCTCTCCCATCGCTAGCGCAGTATCAGAACTGCTATGACTAAAATTGCTCGGTTGCTTCGCATCTTGTTGGTTGAGGACTCAGAAGATGATGCCCTCTTAATACTGCGCTATCTCCGTCGAGGGGGGTATCAAATCCTGTTTGAACGCGTGGAAAATCGCACCGCCATGCAGGAAGCCTTGCAACGCCTCAACGATCTCCCGGATCGCCCCTATTGGGATATTATTCTGGCCGACTACTTTTTACCCGAATTTAGCGCTACGGAAGCCTTGGAACTGCTGCAACAAACGGGGTTTGATATTCCCTTTATTATCGTGTCGGGTGAAATTGGCGAACCGGCCGCCGTAGCTGCGATGAAAGCTGGGGCGCACGACTATATTATTAAAGGTCATCTGGCTCGCCTATTACCAGCCGTCGAACGCGAATGCAAGGAGGCTGCCGGACGCCGAGAACGCCAGTCCCTAGAGCGACAAGCGCGACTGTTGCGATCGCTAATTGTTGCCATTAGCGAAACCTCCAACTTTTCCGAGGCTCTGCAAGTCGCCATTTCCCAGGTTTGCGAACTGACGGGATGGCATTACGGCGAGGCTTGGATACCCAACGCCGAAGGGTCGAGTCTAATCGCGTGTTCGGCTTGGTATGGCGAGAATGACCCGCAAATTGCCCAATTTCACGCCGACAGCAAAGCCCTGACTTTTCAGCCCAATCAAGATATTGTTGGGCGGATTTGGCAAACGCAACAAGCGGAATGGCATCAAGATATTTCTTCACTCGCGCCAGAGGTATCGGGGCGATCGCTCAAGGCGCGACAATGCGGTTTGCGAGCCACCTTGGGCGTCCCCATTCTGGCCGATGGATCGGAGGTTCACCCCACCCGCCAAGTCCTAGCCGTGCTGGTGTTCTTCATGTTTGAAGCCCGTCCGGTGGATAGCAGCCTCGTGCAATTGATCGGCGCGGTTGCGACTCAGTTAGGCAGCGTTATGCAACGCAAGCAAGCAGAAGAGGCGTTGCGAACTCAAGAACATTGGTTAAAAACTCTGATTAATGCCGTTCCCGAACTCGTTAGCCTGCAAGACGAT
Source organism: Desertifilum tharense IPPAS B-1220 (assembly GCF_001746915.1). Taxonomy (NCBI): domain Bacteria; kingdom Bacillati; phylum Cyanobacteriota; class Cyanophyceae; order Desertifilales; family Desertifilaceae; genus Desertifilum; species Desertifilum tharense. The sequence continues at coordinate 10,755 of NZ_MJGC01000086.1, read as the reverse complement.
CGCGGGCGCTGGCTCGTGGCGAATGACTACACCCTCAAGCTTTTGGGGTTAGAAGAAGGTCAATATCAAGGCTTAACCCATCTTCAGCTTGCAGAACAAGCCAAAGCCTGTCAACAGACTTTTTTGGCTTTAGACGCGTCCGATCGCCAAACCTGGGAGTTGCGATCGCTCTATAAATATGAAGAGGCGATCGCCCATCCGGATGGCACCTCGCAATTGTTTGACTTTACCAAAGTGCCTTTATTTAATGCCGATGGTTCCCGCCAGGGGTTAGTGGTGGTGGGGCGCGACATCACCGAACGCAAAGCAATGGAAGAAGCCTTGCGACGCGCCGAAGCTCAGTATCGCAACATCTTTGAAAATGCGGTAGAAGGCATTTTTCAGACCACTCCAGAAGGGTACTTCCTCAAGGCGAACCCGGCTCTTGCAAGGATTTGCGGTTATGACTCTCCGGAAGCGCTGATCGCCTCCATCACGGATATTGGACAACAACTCTACGTCAACCCCAAGCAACGGGCTGAATTTATCTCAGCCATTCAAGAATCGGATTCTGTCACCAATTTTGAAGCGATGATTTATCGCCGCGATCCTCAAAGTGGGATGGGCGATCGCCAAAACGTCGTCTGGATTGTCGAGAATGCCAGAACTGTACGCGACGAGCAAGGTAATGTCTTATACTATGAAGGCTTTGTGCGCGATATTACAGAACGGCGCATGGCGGAAGAAAAACTTCGCTATTATGCCTTTTACGATCCCCTCACGGGTTTGCCCAATCGCACCCTATTTTTAGAAGAATTACAACAGCTCTTAGACAGCGCGCGAGCGATCGCTTCTCGTAGGGATTCTCCCATCGAAACCCTCTCGCAACGCTGCCCAACTCCTGTCAACTCCCGCCCCCAGTTCGCCCTCTTATTTTTAGAAATCTCGAACTACAAGGTGATTAAGTATAGCCTCGGTCACTTAGTTGCCGATCGGCTATTATCATTCATCGGTCAGCGTTTATCCGATTTTATCGAACAGAACCCAGATTGCCCGCACTCCAGCTATTTGCTGGCTCGGATCGGGGGCGATGATTTTGCCATTTTACTCAAACAAGTAGACGCCCCAGAAACCGCAATCCAGCTTGCCCAAACCCTGCAAGCCCTGCTCAAACACCCCTTTCAGATTGAAGGGCGAGAGGTTTTTATCACCGCTCATCTAGGAATTGCCTTTGAACAATCCGATCCGTTCGTGCAGTGGAATCGCCCAGAAGACTATTTGCGGGCGGCAGATACAGCGATGCATCACGCCAAAGCTTCTGGTAAAGGAGGGTATGCCGTTTTTACACCCTCCATGCATACGGGGGCGCTATGGCGGTTGCAACTCGAAACCGACTTGCGGCGATCGCTCGATGCTCTGCTTGCTCAACCGCAGGCGGAATCTGAGTTTATTCTGCACTATCAACCGATTGTTTTGCTGGCAACGGGTCAAATTGTCGGTTTTGAAGCTTTGGTACGCTGGAAACATCCCCTGCGAGGGTTAATTTCTCCGATCGAATTTATTCCCCTCGCCGAAGAAACAGGTTTAATTGTGCCGCTATCCCATTGGATTTTATGGGAAGCCTGTCGCCAGCTTAAACAATGGCAATATCAAGGTTACACCAACCTCAACCTTCCCCAGACGCCCTCGCTGATGATGAGCGTCAACCTTTCTGGGATTCAACTCGATCAAGGCGATTTAGTCGAATGCATTGACCGCATTCTCGCAGAAACGGATTTAGAAGGGCACTGCCTGAAGCTGGAAATTACCGAAAGTGCGATTATGGCAACGGCTGTTTCTACCCTCTCCCGACTCGAACAACTCAAACAACGGGGGATTCAGCTTTGTATTGATGATTTTGGTACCGGGTATTCTTCCCTCAGTCGCTTGCACAAACTCCCAATTGATACTCTAAAAATTGACCGTTCTTTTGTCAGCGGGATTGAAGTTGAGCAAAATAGCTGTAAGCTGCTGGCTACCATTGTCACCCTTGCCGAGAGTTTAGGGTTAGATGTAATTGCAGAGGGCGTAGAAACCCCAGAACAAGTGAATCGTTTGATGGCATTACCCGGAGAATGCAAATATGGACAAGGATATTTGTTCTCGAAGCCGGTGGATGCGATGCAAGCCCAGAAGCTTTTGCAGCAATATCAACAAGCCTGAAACTTACCCATTAAAAATATGAATCAGCTTTCTTTCTCTTTGCCACCAACCTTTGGTGATTGGGCGCATTTAGCCATCGCCACCCATTTCAATCAAACACTCGCCGATGAAGCGGAGGTGATGAAAACAGAAGGGGGCGAACAGCGCTTGGTGGCGTTAAAACGAATGCGCGTAGGAATGCGGCGCTTGCAAACGGCGATCGCGGGATTTGATCGTGCCATTATTCTGCCAAAAGCAGCACAGGAAAAACAACTCGCCCAAGTGACTCAAGCCTTAAGCAACCTCTGCGAACTGGAAAACTTGCAGGTAACGTTGCAAACCCATTATCAGCCCCACCTGCCCCCAGCCGAACAGCCAGCCCTCCGCAAAGTTCTCAAGAAATTGAAAAAGCAGTGCAAGCACGCCAACAAACAAAGCCACAAGGAATTGCGTTCTAAACGCTACGCCAAATTTAAAGCAGCGCTGCACCAGTGGTTGCAAGCCCCCGCTTACAGCCCCCTTGCTCCCATGCCCATCGAGCCGATTTTACCGGATTTGCTGTCCCCTTTTGTGAGCCAACTGTTTTTACAACCGGGGTGGCTGGTGGGCATCGAGAAAACGAACTGGGAAGCCGATATTCCCCCATCCATTCCGGTAAAATCTGTGGAAACGCACCTAGCTTTATACAGTCATCAACTGCGCGATCTTTGCCAGCAATCTCAACAGGTTCGCGATCGAATGCACCTCTATCGCCCCTTGTATGGCAGGGCTTATCAAACTTGCGAGGAGGATATCAAGCAGTTACAAGCTGTTTTAAGCGATTTGCAGGATAATTTGGTGCTAACCCATTTTATCGCCCATGTGTTAGGCAACCAGTGGAGCGCGGCAGCCCCCGAATTGACGCGCCAACTGGCACGAGTTCGCCATCAGGCTTGGCAAGCTTGGCAAACCTTGCAACACCGCTATTTAACAGCTCAAATGCGATCGGAGTTTTATCTAACGATTCTGCAACCGGGTGCTGAAGAATCGCCTAATGGTACCACTCCCGTGTATTTGAGTCCGCAACGGGAATCCTAACCAGCTTCGGCGATCAACAGGATCGCGGCATACACGAAAGCGCCTAAAATAAAGGCCCAAAAACGGCTTTCTCGTTCTTCTGGCAATTCTTCTTTAAGGACGTTTAGAATAATTCCGCCTGCGAGAAATGCAAATAACAGGGCGATTCCGGCTTGGGGGATTTCCGTAGCATAACCCAATGCCCATCCCACCAGAATCGCAGAGGCTAAGAGCCAGCGTCCAACTTTTTGATAGCTGTGTTTGTGGTGTTGGCTCAAGCCGCGATCGTTGACGATAAAATGCAGAGCCATTGCGATCGCAAAAAACAATAACCCCAACCCATTGGCTTCCTCGCGGTGCAACAGCAAATACCCAATCAAAGCGTTGTAGGCGGCAAAGGAGGCAATATGCAGCCAGAATACCTCCAGGGTGGTAAAGTTGCCCATCCCGCTTTTTTGATTATATTGGCGCGATCGCGCTGCCAATCGTTCTAAACCATAAAAGACCGAAAACCCGCCCAAAGCGACTAAATAGACGTGATGTTCCAGAAAACCCAAAGCTGCATAGGAAACAGACTCTAGGGTTTGCTGTCCTTTGCTGAGTTCGGGGAAAATATGAACAAAGACATACGCCACAGAAGCGCCCCCTGCCAAAGAAAGCCAACGGCTGCGCGGCAGAGTATCGAGAAAGCGCATCCGACTCGCCAGAATGTGAATCCAAGCCAGTCCAATGGCTACGATTAGGCTGAGAAATGCCAGCACAGACAACGGTTAACTCCCTGTTCGCCCTCCATTTACTCTATCCTTCTCCTGCCTAACTTTTACTGGGAGACTAACCAAGCTGATTGGCTGATACTCACTGCTGAAAGTCCTAGGGTGGGTTAGCGTCACTCAACAGCAGCCAGGGTTGGGTTGAGGTACAAAACCTAACGCGACTGTCTTGATTGTCAGTCAACCAGATATTGACCTTAACTTTACCGAGGATACAGTTAGAAACGCGAGGCGGTGAGGGTGACATCGGCGTATTGCCAAGCTGTCTGTAGACGCTTTTGCACGGCTTTAGCTTCTGCTAGTTTACCTTGGGCTTGCAAACTCTGCATTAGACCGAATAACGACCAACCGTTTTCCGGATGTTGCGCTAAGTCGGCTTGATAGACCTTTTCGGCAGCGTTGGGTTGGTTGGCTTCTAGTAAGATAGCGCCTAGAGATTGGCGTACTGGGGAGTACCAGGTTTCCGGTTCATCATAGTTTAAAGCGTCTTCTAGAGTTAAAGCGCGATTGAGATGAGCGATCGCCCTTTCCTTTTCTCCCTGTTTCCCGGCTAACTCACCCGCCAGCATCTGTGAAGCAATTTGCAATAGACTTTGGGTATTATTCACTTCCCAAATGGTGACATCCTTTAAAGCGGGATGAGATGCGATCGCGCTCAAGTTTTCCAACTCCTGCGCCGCCTTCTCCAACTCCCCTTTCCCTACAAACGCCATCCCCCGCGCATAATGCCAAACCCCCGTAGGATACTCCAAATCAGTTGCGGGTGAAGGTTGCATCAAAATTTCATCCCACTTGCCAAACCGAGTCAGCGCATAAAGGGGTAGCACATAAAAATGTTGCAACGTGCCATATCCCGGCTGGCGCATCATCCGACGGTTCACCCTAGCAGAAAGATCGCGTGCAGCTTGGATTGCAACCTGCGATTGACCTTCCATTGTGGCACTTGCCCAGAGAAAATGATAGTTATGCAACACATAGGCTAGGGTATAGATGCCTTGAGCATGATCTTGACTCAAATAGGCTCGATCGGCTTCAATGGCGCGTTGATTGGCGATCGCCGCATCATGATATCGTCCCACGCGGATATAAATATGGGAGGGAACGTGAACCAAATGGCCAGAAGCCGGAACCAAGTCACCCAACCGATCCGCGCTCTCTATACCGCGTTCGGGGTAGGGTGAAGTTTCTACCGCATGGACGTATAAATGATTTGCGCCGATGTGGTTGGGGTTGCGTGCCAACACAGACTCTAGCGTCGTCAGAATCTCCATTGTATGGGCGTTGGGTTCCCCGGTGGGAGTCCAATAATCCCACGGCGTCATATCCATCAGCGCTTCGACAAACAGCGTCGCCGCATCCAAATCTTCGGAATAGTGCTGGGAGAGTTCCCGCATCGCCTCGGCGTAGGCAATATCCAGACTCGCTCGATCTGCGGTGGCGTCTAAAGAATAGCGTTGAGTTAAAGCTTGAATATAATCTCTTTCAGATTGACTGGCCTTTGGGCTTAACAATAGCGCCCTCTGAAGTGCCTGCCAAGCCTCTGGAATGGTTTCTGAATCCATTGCTGCATTAATATTGGGGCCTAAAACCAGAGCCATTCCCCAGTAACACATCGCACAGTCGGGATCGAGTTGAGCCGCTTGTTGAAAAGAACGCGCCGCCTCTGCGTGGTTAAACCCATAGGTCAGAACTAACCCTCGATCGAAATAGCATTGGGTTAGCGGGGAGTCTGTCGAGATCGGATGATGGAACTCACCAAGGCGATCGCATTGAGGCGTCAACTCAACGGCTACAGCAGCCAGAGGAGAGTACAACAGACTAACCAGCAGAAGCAATGCCAAGAAAAAGCGACGCATAGGACAATTCAACAAGCTTAAGAGGGGCTGAGGCGATCGCGCTCAACCGCAAAGACCGATACGATAAGAGCGATCGCGCTACCTGACCAACAACCCTATCCGCAAACCTCCAAAATTGCCATTATTTTTGGCTCAATTGTTCCAACAAAGCCATCACATCAGAACGGCTGAGTTTTTCCTTGCCATTTGCCAAAGCATCCAAGGTGCCATGCGCTAACGCCAAAGGAATGCGGCAGAAAGTCAGCGCGGGCCCCACGGGTAAGGCATCGGTATAAGCATCGGCTAAAGCTAAATTGCGTTGAGCATAGGCAAACATCTCCGGCGCTTGCCAACCCTCTGGAAGGAAACTCACCCCTCGCACGCCATCTTCTTGATGATTGCGGAGAATATTCACCGCCTGTAACCCGCGTCCAAAACCAATCGCCTGCGTTCGGTTCGTTTGCGTGCCATCGTACCACGACCACAGGTCAGACAGCAGCAACCCAACTGCTCCCGCAACCCCAAAGGTGTAACGATCTAAATCGGCTTCCGTATCCACCCGCCAGTTGCGATCCGCCCAATAGGCCATCCGATCGGACATAGCGGCGGTGGCATCCCAAATGCGGGGGGCGATACTTTCGGGCGCAAGTAAGGCCCATTCGCGAATCCGTACCGTTACCTCTTCTAAGGTATTTTTGTAAGGGCTAAGATCGCTAACAAATGCATCGAGCGAAAACCCATCCACGGCGGCTTGCAACGTCAAACTAATCGCTCTGAGCAGTTTAGCTTTCGTTGGATTATCTAAAGTGGGATGGTCTTCAATCTCGTCAATGGCTCGCATACAGAGGTATGCAGACGCCACAGCTTCCTGCAAGCGGGGGGGCAGTTGGTTGATTGGGATATAAAACGTGCGGCTGGTTTCTTTGAGAATTTCTAGTGCATCTGTACGTAAATCCATCCGTATCACTCCTCCAAATATCCACCAAGCAAAGCTTATCTTGTTTGCTCGGTTTGTTACACCTTTGGGTTGAACCCGTTGATGAACCCAGCTTGCAGTCAGCCTATCATAGCGAACCCTCATAGATCCGCAGATTTGCGGAGTTGAGGGGCTATCTGCGGGGAAAGTGAACTACGATAATCGCAATGTTTTGATGGTTGCGGGCAATGGTTTCGGGTTCTATACCCAGCGCGGGTAAACCCCAGATGTGAGGATGGGTTCCGGCGGTCAGAATTAATAAGTCATCGGTTTGCAGCATCCGGTTGAGTTTGGCGACAAAGTTTCCGCGTACTTGTTGCACGGGGGTATCAGATTCTAAGCCAAAGTCTTCGACATCTAGGGGAGGGCGATTGGTTTTTGTGGTATTCACCAGGAGGACGAGGTGCAGGGTGGCTTTGAGTTCTGTGGCGATATTTTTCGCTAAACCGATGGTTTGGCGGAAGGCGGCGGAGGTGGTTTCCATCTGGGCGATCGCCAAAAATACGCGGGCTGTATTATTAATCGAATGGGGAAAGCGACTAATTAAGACGGGAACTGTTGCCCGACGCACTACTTTATCAATGACGCTTCCAAAGAAGTTTTCTTGATAGGTGGAGTAACCTTTCCAACCGCAAATCACTAACCCGGCTTGGTGTTCTGCCGCAGCGCGGATAATTCCTTTATCGATGGAGTCGTCTACCCGTCCAATCGGTTCTACGTCAATGACGGCGGCGTTAGCGGCGGTTTCGGCAGCTTCTAGGAGTTGGCGCTGCTGAATTTTAGCGGCTTCTGTGACTCTCCCCTCTTGATCGATTAGAACATGCAGGGGAAGCAGGGTGCCATTCACCTTTTTGGCTAAAATCATCGCCAGTCGCAGCAGGTTGTCTTCGGTGTTGGGGTTGGCGACGGGGACTAAAACGCGATCGCCTAATTGTATATCTTCCACCGCAACCGGAGCGGCCGCTTCTTGGGGTTTCATCTGTTGTCCCCAACGGGCGGTAATCCACGGAGAAGCAATACAGGTGACTAAAATCATGGCAATAATCCCGTTAACGGTAAGTTGATCGACCAGTTCAACTTCGTAGGCAACGGTAATCGCGGCTAGGGTAGAGGCGGCTTGAGCAACCGATAGCCCAAACATCACCATGACGTTAGGAAATTGCAGTTTTAAGAATTTACTGGGAACCCAAGCGGCGAGGAATTTAGCAGTGACTTCGGCGGCAATCATCACGCCAGCAATTAAGAGCGATCGCGGTTCGTTAATTAAAATCATCGGGTCAATTAACATCCCCACCGAAATCAAGAAGAAGGGAATAAATAAGTTATTCCCAATAAATTGAATCCGGTTCATCAGCGGACTCAGGGTAGGAATTAATTGAGTAATCGCAATTCCAGCTAAAAAGGCTCCAATGACGGGTTCAATTTGAATCAGTTCTGCGGCATATGAAACCACCAATAAGGTTGCAAATACAAAAGTGAATTCTGCACCTTCATCATGACCAAAGCGACGAAAGAACCATCGCCCAACTTTGGGAACGCCCCATAAAGTTGCAAAAGTATAAATGGTGAGGGAAGGGATCAAGAATAACCAAAAGCCGAGGTTTAGATCGCCGCCATGCGCCCGAATGACGACAGCGAGGACTAATAATCCTAAAACATTAGTAATTAATGTACCGCCTAACGTAACTGTAACCGTCGTCGTTCGCATGATTCCCAATCTTAAGAGAATAGGAAGTGCAATTAACGTATGGGTGGCAAAACAGGAGGCAACCAAAATAGAAGCCAAAATGCCATAACCCATTAATAACATAGCTCCCGTACCAATTAGCATGGGAAAAGCAAAGGTTGCCAAGCCATAAACAATAGCTTTATCTGCGCTATATTTGAGGTCATCTAGGCTCGTTTCCAAACCCGCCATAAACATCAAAAGCAACAGACCAACGGTTCCTAATAGAACAATACTTGCATCGCGTTCTAAAATTCCTAAACCATTGGGTCCAACAACCACACCTGCGATAATTAACCCCACAATTCCAGGTAACTTGATGCGCTCAAACAAGAGCGGGGCAATTAACATAATTGCCATCATAATCAAAAATACTGGAACGGGTTCAGTAATTGGCTGAACGTTTAATTGGGCTAGGTTATGCGTTGAGGCAGCCTGAAGAAATAACGCTGGCCCAAAATTAAAATTGAACCCGAAATCGCTCACAAATTTACTCCTAGTCCAAAATGGCCTGATGACGATATTATCTGAATTCTTCAAGAATTTGTAGCAAATTTGACGCTCTTAGAAAAAAATCTAACCTCTGACTTAAGAGGGATTGAACATCGGAGAAAAGCAATGCTATAGTAAGCCGAATAGCACCAAATAAGTCAGCCTAATCTAGCTTGTCGCCCAAGCTGGAGCGGAGGAACCCATCAAGGGGCTAATCAAGATCCGCAACCTCGACATTCCAGAAATTATCGAGGTTCTTCTTGAAGGACATCTCTCAGTCCTCGCCCGTCAGCTAACTTCGTAGGCTTTGAGAGGAGACTGGTAAAGTCAGCATTTTTACTCAAAAATGTTTTGACATCCATCAGTGTCCCTGGCTGGTTCTGTTCTGGTGCAAGATAACCGCCTTCGACTCTGAGGTCACACAAGATGTCAGTGCAACTAAACGTATCTGCGATCGCGATCGCAGGTCAAACCGCATGGCGCAAAGCCAAACCCACCCTCCTGCAAGAAACCTTACTCTACCCGGCTTTAGGCTTTTTAGGCATCCTCCTGCTGTGGTGGATTGTCGCATGGCTTAAACCCGAACTGATGCCCACCCCCCCCGAAGCCTTCGCCGCCAACCTCGACTACGTTCTCAACCCCTTTTTCCGGCGCGGCCCCGGCAACCTCGGCATTGGCTGGCTGCTGATTGCCAGCCTCAGACGCGTCCTCATTGGCTTTGGACTTGGCGCATTAGTCGCCATCCCCCTCGGCTTTCTAATCGGCATGTCCAGACCCGCCATGCTGGCCTTGAACCCACTCATTCAAATCTTCAAACCCGTATCCCCTCTAGCTTGGTTGCCCATTGCCCTCGCCATTTTTAACCTAGCCGATCCCTCCGCCATCTTCGTCATCTTCATCACCTCCCTCTGGCCAACCATCATCAACACCGCTTTAGGGGTTCAAAGCGTCTCCAAAGACTACATCGACGTTGCTAGAGTCCTAGAAATGCCTCGGTGGCGGCAAGTTTACAAAATCATCCTCCCCGCCAGCCTCCCCTACATCTTCACCGGCCTGCGAATTAGCCTAGGGATTGCTTGGCTAGTAATTGTCGCCGTAGAAATGCTCACCGGAGGCGTCGGAATTGGGTTTTTCGTCTGGAACGAATGGAACCGCCTCAACCTCAACTCCGTATTTCTCGCCGTCCTCGTCATCGGCGTCACCGGCCTCCTCCTAGACTACGCCCTCGGACAAATTCAACTCCTCGTCACCCACCGCAAAGCCGCTTAAAGAGTGCTGAGTGTAAAGTGCTGAGTGCTGAGTGGGTTTCTGAGTGTAAAGTGCTGAGTGCTGAGTGGGTTTCTGAGTGCTGAGTGTAAAGTGCTGAGTGCTGAGTCGGTTCTGAGTTCTGAGTCAGAAGAGAGTGCTGATGTCAGTTCCGAGTTCCGAGTTCCGAGTGAGAAGAAAGTGCTGAGTTGATAGTCATCAAGTCTTCCTATCTTTTCTTCTCCCCAACCCCTAACTCCCAACTCCCAATTCCCCTCTTCTCCCCAACCCCTAACTCCCAACTCCCAATTCCCCTCTTCTCCCCAACCCCCAACTCCTAACTCCCAATTCCCCTCTTCTCCCCAACCCCCAACTCCCAACTCCCAATTCCCTTCTTCCTAGAGGGGAATCGTATAAACCCAATCCTGATACTGAGGGTCGCGGTTTTCGGTGATGGCGGTTAGTTTTTCGCGGAGTTTTTCGGTGATGGGTCTT
>NZ_MJGC01000085.1 GCF_001746915.1 Desertifilum tharense IPPAS B-1220 | reverse complement strand
ACAAGACCACTGTTTGAGGTACTTATTCTTCAGCATCGTTGTTGTCTACCTCCACTGGTTCTACACTTAATTTTCTCCTGATTGTTGATGAGCACTCACATCTACGTTATAAACCTACACCTGTCAGGATGGGGAGATGGGGGGATAGGGAGATGGGGGGATGGGGAGATGGGGGAAGAAGGGAGTTGGGAGTTGGGAGTTGGGAGTTGGGGTTGGGAGGGAAGAGAGGAGGCGGCTAGGTAGTACAAACAGCACTTCAAACTCGGTACACTGTTCTGCTACTTGATGTGCAATCTAGTATCAGCGCATTCTCTTGAAACTCAGTACACCGCTACGCATCAAGAATCGCGCAACAGCACTTTCCACTCACCACTAACTCCCCCACTCAAAACTTAGTGCTTTGCACTCCTTTCCCCCCATCTCCCCATCTCCCCACCCCCCCATCCTCTTCTTCCCCAACCCCCAACTCCTAACTCCTAATTCCCTTCTTCCCCAACCCCCAACTCCCAATTCCCAACTCCCTTCTTCCCACTCAGCACTCCTCTCTGAAGATGGACGTTCGGTCGCTTAGTCGCTAATCTAGAATTGAGTAATTTTGCTGCGGCGAATTTTTGCAGGAGAACATCATGTCGGATCTTAACCGGGGAATCATGAAGTTCAAGGGAGCAGATAGCCCGACTGCCGTAACTCTCTCTGCGGTGTTGGTACTCGGCGCGATCGCTGCTTTGATTATTTGGGCCCTTAGCTCGGCCTACGCGTTAGTGTAAACGTTCAATTTCAATTCTTTTGTTTTGCTACAACAGGCTGTTATCAGCCTTTTTTTGTCGGCAAATGCTCCAGGAGGATGCCAAGAACCAACCGAAGCCCATAAGATTTATAATGAATCGCTTATCGGTGTACCTGGCGCAAGCCTGCAACTGTAAATTGTGATTGTTTTGCCATCTCCTGTATATCTTTTGACCACCCCTGAGAGTGGTGCAATTTTAGGCAGTATCGGTCTAGATGTGGTGGTTTTAGCTGCAATGCTGTTTCTCTCTGCCCTGTTTTCTGGGTCAGAAACGGCGATTACAGCAATGGATAATTTGAAGTTGCGATCGCTCATTCGCGATCAAGGCGATCCAAGCGGTATTTTTCGGCTCGTTTTGGAAAAGCGATCGCGCTTTATTACAACCCTACTGGTTGGCAACAACCTGGTCAACAACTTTTCGGCGATCCTCACCAGCAATCTGTTTGCCATTTGGTTGGGGAATGCGGGACTGGGCGTAGCGACTGCGGTCGTGACTTTCTTGGTGCTAATCTTTGGCGAAATTACGCCGAAATCCTTAGCCATCAACAATATCATGCCCATTTTTACCCTCGTGGTACGCCCCATCTATTGGCTGTCCCGCTTTCTTTCCTTTTTTGGAATTATTTACTTTCTCGAAAAGATTGCCCAAACTGCCATTCGCCTCTTTCAAGGAAATGTCTCTCAAGAAGGAGAGTCGCTTGATGACCTCCAGTTAATGATTGAAATCTTGGGGGGGAAGGGCAAACTAGACCTCCAGCGCCATCAACTCCTCAATAAAGCCCTCATGCTGGATCGCTTAACGGCTAGAGATGTGGTCAAACCGCGCATTGATATGCGGACGATTTCCCACGAAGCGAGCTTGCAAGATTTAGTCAACTTATGCTTAGAAACGGGCTATTCTCGCATTCCAGTACAGGAAGAGTCCAAAGATCAAATTGTTGGCGTTGTTAACCTCAAGCGGGCTTTACAGCAACTCGCCCTATTACAGAGTGAAGGAGGCAGCAGTGGAGGGGTGATTGAGGCTATGGACCCTCCCATTTATGTCCCGGAAACCAAGCGTCTGGCCGATCTGCTCAAAGAAATGTTACAGCAGCGTTGGCATATTGCGATCGTGGTGGATGAATATGGGGGAACGGTGGGACTGGTGACGCTAGAAGACCTATTGGAAGAATTGGTTGGGGAAATCTATGATGAAAGCGATTTCCCCCGCGTTCAGGCCCGTCGAGGGGCAAAGGGCGGTCGCGCTGCCTTTTCCTAGAAAAGGGTGTTAATACAATTCGCCCACCATCTTCTGGACGATTTGAAAACCTGTAATGGTTTGGGTGACAAAACAGAAAACGACGGCGCTGGTACACAAAATATGGATAATTCTGGCCCATTCTTTACCCTGTTGCATGAACGGGACTAAGGCAACTGCAACTGCGGCTAAACAGATGGTGCTAAGACCAAAAATGAGGTGAGAACTCACAAATAACTTATGGTAAAGGGTATAGGTAGAAGCCATCCCTGCAACTGTGCCGATAACCCAAACGGCGAGTAGAAGTGAGCCGATCAGGAAGTGACGCTGGTTGTATTTGGCTTTGATGTTTTTCTTGCGGGTTTCGGCGTCGGCGTTGCGGGTCTTTCTGACTAAAACCCCTAAGTACAGCGCATAGCCTGTGGCGAGCAAGGCAACTAGCATGAACAACGGATGAGCGAAGGCAATTAATGATTTCAATGGAAGTGAAAGTTCACTGTTCATAGGGGGTTCAGCAGGTTAATTTGGACAGGGAGGTTTAGTCTTGTTCGGTTACGGCTTTCATTTTTTCGCTGATTTTTTCAACGATTTCTTCAGCCGAGGGCATAAACATTTCTCTCTTCTTTAGACCTTCGCTGATTTTTGCTTTAACTTCTTCGGGCAGGGGAGCAAAGTCACCTTTTTTGCTCATGCTTTCGCTGATTTTTTCGCTAATTTCTTCAGCGGTTGGTATAAACATTTCTTTCTTTTTCAGAAAGAGTTCTTTTTTCTGCTCTGGGGAAAGAGTGGCAAAAATATCTTTTTTGGGAAGCGATTTAAATGCGAGGGCGAGTTGAGATTTTTGGTCGGGCGAAAGTGTCATGGACTTAAAGGCTTGACGCAGGCTGGAGCCTTCTTGAATTTTCTCTTGAAAACTTTCGCGTTGTTCGGGGGTGAGAATGGTTTCGAGTTGAGGAACCAGTTGAGATTCTAGCTGGTGGACGAGTTCTGTTTGTTCCTCGGTGAGGTGAATATCTTTAAAGCCGGGTAGTGCAATTGCGGTGAAGGGTTGGGCGTAAGCTATGCCTGAAGTTATCAGATTCAGGACAATCGTTAGACAGGCAACGAGGGCGAGTAGGTGACGTTTCATGGTTAGGATATCCTTTTAATGGGTGTCGTCAGGGGTGGTTTTAGCGGGTTGGCTGTAGGCGGCGATCGCTAAAATGCAAATGGTCACGAGGGGTAGGGCGAGGCTCCAAAACTCGGCAATGCTGACAAAATAGGCAGCCGCAGCCCCGCCTAGTACGAAGCCGAGGAGGATGGGGAAGGTGCGACCAATGCGATCGCAAGCTTCTTTCGCTTCCTGGCTGGCGCTTTCTGGTGCAGTGGAAAATTTAGCCAGAACAAGCTGTACTAAATCGATGGTGAGTTGGGTGGTATTCCCCGTCATGACGGTGGTGGGGATGTAACCTTTAAAGGATTCTTTGGCTTCCTTCATTAGGGCGTTTTGAATCGCCATTGCCAAGACGCCCGTGACGCCAATGGGTAAAATCAGGTCTTCTTGTACGTCAAGAATGAGCGTTGGGGAAAGGCGCACGCCGACATACATAAAGATGCTCAGGGCGATGGCTTCGGCGGTGAGTAATACGGCTAAAACGGGCCATTGGTGCTGTCGCGCATGTCGGGCGAGTAGGGAAGCCAAAGCAACGCCTGTCATAAATACCGGAATCATCACGAGGCGGGTGAGGGTGCCTTCATGGTCGGAATTGGCGAAAAACGATCCGGCGAGGGCTAGGTTTCCGGTGACATGGGCGGTGAACAGATCGAACAGGATGATAAATGCAGCCGTATCCACGAATCCTGCAACCCAACTCAAGAGGAAGCCGATGGGGGCGCTACTCAGGAGGAAACTGCTGAGGCTGAAGGAGGAATGGGGAGGCGAGCTTACTGTCATGGTTGCTAAAGAGGGGATCTAAGCAGTGGCTCTGGGAGGGTTGGCAAAGCGGGTTTTTAGAGTGCTGTTGAATGGACTACGAACCGCCAATTAGTCTTTTTCTTTTTCGGGTTTGGCGGCGGTGATTTTAACGACTTCGTAGAGGTGGCGATCGCTCTCGGTAAGGGAAGCCATCTCTTCGGGCAGTAAATCGACGGTGGGAATCAGGCTAGGATCGTCATATTCCATGCTGTAACCCCAGTTGGCGAGCAAAGCGATATCGTGACTTTCGGGGCTTTGCAGCAAGACGGCCGAGCGCGGGGCGGGGTAGAGTTGGGTGATGCTGGGCAATCCTTGGGTTACGCTGTCAAGTACGGTGCTGAGATCGTCGGGTTCGAGGACGGTGAATTCGTCAAATTGGACGAGGGCTGCTTTTCCGCGTAGGGAGGGAACCATGCCTTGGGGGGCTTGGGTTTTGGCAACGGTGAAAACGACGGTTCGCAAGGGGGCGATCGCGATTTTCTCTTTGTCTTTTTCTTTCTCTTTTTTGGCTTCTTTTTCTTCGACGGGTTGCGCTAAAAAGGCTTCAAAGCTGGCGAGGTCTTGCCATTGAGTTAGCGCGATCGCCCGCGTGCCATCTTGGCTTTGCAGTACGGAAAGAGTGCTGAATCCGGGGGCTTTTTTGGTACTCGATTTACTGGATTTGAGAATTTCTGAAACGACTTCTTTTTGGGTGGTTGGTGTTGTTTCGTAGATGGTTGCAACGTTGACCATCTCGCTCGCTGGATCGAAAGAAATGGCTTTAACGGCTTTATCGGCTTGGGCAGGGTTGGGGTTAAGGGTTCCCACGATCAGCGGCAACAATAAAGCCAAAATAAGCACAATTACTCTATCGCTCATTGATTTGAGCATACGTCTGTTGACTCCTAATTCTGAATAGTTGACTAACTTTTTGTCGGAACCGAAAACGAGGGAAAGGGTGGCTGTCTCAAGCTCAACATCCTAGCCTCAACCTGTTCGGGCTTTATGTATTAACAACTACAATTCGGTTGAAAGTACACAAAGTTTTCTAGCAATAAAGAGGCGACTTGACAAGTAGATTTTTAGCTGGAAAAATCCAAATAAATTGTTAAGACCTAACGCTTTGTTCGGGTATTAATTGTATTTCTACTTCAGAATGCCGAATTTTTTCTCGCCCGACGACTGAAGCTAAGAACCCATGAAACCAAGTCATAGCCAGGAAAAAGTCAGATTTGTATTCTCCGGTACAGTATTTCTCCTGTTTTTGATTAAACTCTAAAGAGCAATTGTATACTGCATACAAAAAGCTGTAAAGTCTCTGGCTCAAATTGGCTCAGGGTCTTTAGAAACAAAAGTTACAGTCTCTTCCGTAGGAGGCGACGGCTGTACAATAGCGCTCGTTAACTGACACTCACTGCTGAGTAGGTTGGGTTAGCGCTAGCGTAACCCAACAGCAGCAAGGGTTGTGTTGGTTTCTGTACCTCAACTCAACCTACGCGGCTCTCCTTGATTTAGCAAGGGTTGTGTTGGGTTTCGTACCTCAACCCAACCTACGGCGACTTGATTTAGCAAGGGTTATGTTGGGTTTCGTACCTCAACTCAACCTACGCGGCTCTCCTTGATTTAGCAAGGGTTGTGTTGGGTTTCGTACCTCAACCCAACCTACGGCGACTTGATTTAGCAAGGGTTATGTTGGGTTTCGTACCTCAACCCAACCTACGGCGACTTGATTTAGCCTTACTTCAAATATCCTTTGTAGTCTGTGAGACAAACACTAGTCAGATTGATTGCAACCCTAATAAACAACTATTGATCGCTTAGGAGAAAGTATGACGCCTTCGGATCGGGAATTCATAGTAGAAGAAGTTCAAGAAACTCGCGAATCCATCGCTTATACAGGATTGCTCTATGGACTAGAAGACAAGCCTCCAATTGCAGAGTCGCTATTTGTTGCCCTGCAACATGTTCTTGCAGCATTTGTAGGCATTATTACTCCCCCTTTAATTATTTGTAGCGCCCTGGGTGTCGATCCCGCCAATACGGGTTACATCATTAGTATGTCGCTGTTTATATCTGGGGTTTGTACCTTCATCCAGTGTAAAAAGATTGGCCCGGTGGGTTCTGGATTGCTGAGTTTGCAAGGAACCAGCTTTGCTTTTCTCGGCCCCATTATTGGCGTAGGGACTGCGGCAATTCAAGGCGGAAGTTCGCCCCAACAAGCCCTCGCCTTAATTTTTGGAGTCTGTTTTTTTGGTTCCTTTGTTGAAATTATCTTAAGCCGCTTTTTACACCTCGCTCAACGCATCATTACCCCAGTAGTATCGGGAACTGTGGTGATGATTATTGGGTTGAGTTTGATTAGAACAGGAATGTTCAGTTTAGCAGGCGGTGCGATCGCGCAACAGAATGGCACCTTTGGCAGCTACCAAAACCTGGGGTTAGGGGGATTTGTTCTAATTTCCATCGTTTTGTTGAACATTTCCGGCAACCGCTACCTGAGAATGGGTTCAATTGCCATTGGCTTGTTAATGGGTTATATCATTTCAATTGCCCTCGGTCTAGTTAACTTTAGCGCCCTCAGCAGCCTGCCTTTAGTCCGCATTCCCATTCCCTTCCGCTATGGCATGAGTTTTGATTTTGCAGCCTTTATTCCCTTTATCCTGCTTTACCTGATTACCGCCATTGAAACCATCGGCGACTTAACGGCAACTTCGGCGGTATCGCAACAACCGATTAAAGGAAAACTCTACATGCGCCGGATCAAGGGAGGCGTTTTGGGCGATGGGATTAACTCGCTACTGGCTGCCGTGTTTAATACCTTTCCCAATACCACCTTTAGCCAAAATAACGGCGTGATTCAAATGACGGGGGTAGGAAGTCGCTATGTTGGCTTTTTTGTGGCGGGTATTTTCGCCCTTCTCGGCTTGTTACCGCTGGTTGGGGGTGTTTTTCAAGCCCTGCCGCAACCTGTTTTAGGCGGCGCTACGATTGTGATGTTTGGTTCGATTGCTGTCGCCGGGATTAATATTGTGGCATCGGTACCGCTCGATCGTCGGGCGTTGATTATTGTGGCGGTTTCCCTGGCGTTGGGGTTAGGGGTGGTTTATCTGCCAGAAATTTTGGCGGATAAGCCGGCGTTGATTAAAAATGTCTTTTCTTCGGGGATTTCTACCGGAGGCTTAACGGCAATTCTGTTAAATTGGTTGCTTCCCCAAACGATGGATGCGCCTCAACCGCTGGAGTCTCAGCCGGAAGTCCAAAATTAAGCGTCGCCTGGAGAAAGGAGAACGCGATACACTCGATCAACAGTTGACGCGTGTGTTCTAAGATGAGCAAGCCTAAAGCTGTTGTTCTCCTTTCGGGTGGACTGGATTCGGCAACAACTGCCGCTAGTGCGATCGCCGATGGGTGCGATCCGATCGCGATTTCGTTTCGCTACGGACAGCGCCACGAACGCGAAATTGAAGCCGCTAGGGCGATCGCGCTCAGGCTCCAGATTGTCGAGCATTATGTGGTGGATATTAACCTAGCACAATGGGGCGGATCGTCGCTGACCGATGCCTCGGCCCCAATTCCCACGGAGGGGATACAGGCGGGGGAGATTCCTTCAACTTATGTACCGGGGCGAAATACGGTGTTTATTGCGATCGCGCTTTCTCTGGCGGAAGCTAAGGGCGCAGAGGCGATTTATTTGGGGATTAATGCGGTTGATTATTCCGGTTATCCCGATTGCCGCCCGGAGTATTTAGCCGCTTTCCAGCAGTTAGCCAATCTCTCTTCTAAGGTGGGTGTCGAGGGCAACAGCCCGCGTTTGGTGGCTCCTTTGGTCAGGGATACCAAGGTGGATATTGTCCGGCGTGCGGTGCAACTGGGGGTGCCGATTCAGCTTACTTGGTCGTGTTACCAGGGGGGTGAGGAACCCTGTGGGGTTTGCGATTCCTGTAGAATTCGCGATCGCGCTCTGATTGAAGCGGGTTATCCCGAACTGGCAACGGCGATCGGTCAAAGGCTTCACGTCCAGAATTCAGACATCGCAAGGCTTTGAGGAGTTTTTGGGAAAATGTTTTCTAAAATATTTGGATTTCCCAAATAGTTGTGCTACTATATGAAATCGGTGAACTAATGGGTCGGTGCCCGAGTGGTTAATGGGGGTGGACTGTAAATCCACTGGCTACGCCTACGCTGGTTCGAATCCAGCCCGGCCCATCACCAAAAAGTTGCCCGTGTAGCTCAGTGGTAGAGCACACCCTTGGTAAGGGTGAGGTCACGAGTTCAATCCTCGTCACGGGCTTTGTTAAGCAGCTTACAGACAAAGGGTTTCAGGTCTTACCAGCCTATCTGGTATCAGGTTGGCTAGTCCCATGATACCAGTTTGATACTAGATTGTTAGGTGGCTGACAGCAGATGCGGCGAGGCTTTCTGCTCGTTGTTGGCTCTCGCGCAGGCTGGTTTCAAGGCGATCGCACAGTTGCATCAGTTCATCAACTTTGGCAACGATGCGTTTTTGTTCGGCTAGGGGTGGTAAAGAGATTACTAAATTTCGTATATCTTCAAGTCCAAGACTATTTTTGATTCCTCTTTGTGCTCCTTTGAGCTGTTTGAGGGCAAAATTTGAAGTGAGGAATCTAGCAATATATTCAGCGTAAATACAACGTACTGGACGAAGCAATGCTATGTGCTGATTGATATATGCTTCTGGCATTTCTGAGCGAACAAGTCCTATCATTCCTGTATCACCAGTGATGGAAATTAGGATGTCATTGCAGGACACTCTAGTACGTGTTCCTTCTGCTCCTTCTGGTGGTTTCACAAATTGGATTGATTCTAAATCTAATTCAATTTTTCCATAATCAAGATTTCCTATTCTAATAAATATTGCCCCTGAAGACGAGTAATATTTAGCCCATCCACGAGAACCACTTGTAACAAAAATAGAAATATCTTGTCCTCTAACCCATTCCCAATTAGCAGGTAAAAGAAATAACTTTTCATCTTTTAAAGTTGGAGACAGTGAAGCATATTTCTTAATAGTTTCTGCCTCTAGTAAAGATTGCTTTTCTATCTGCACTCTTTCAAGTAAAGCTGAAGCAGGCTCGTCGTTAAAATTTTGAGAAACGAGTTTACCTCGAACAGCCAATTGCAAAGTAACTTCTCTTAATTCGCCTACATCTTCAGGATGTTGGCTGAGGTTGTGCCAGTTGTCGCGGACAAATGCCCAAGTAGCATCCAGATCCCGATCGGTTTCGGCGTTCATGAGGGAGGCGATCGCACTTTCTCTCAGTTTTTGCCGCAGGTTGTCTCGCGCTTGCTTGGCAGACTCATAGCGATCGCACAACCCCATCAACTCATCCACCTTCTCAACAATTCGCTTTTGTTCAGCCAGAGGGGGAAGCAAACATTGCATTTTCAAGATATCTTCTCTACCTATCCCTGGAACTGTTGTACCTAAAGAACATTCAAATAAATAATCTCGACGCGCTTGAATAAGTAAGTAAATAAATTCGCTAAAAATATAGTTTGCTCTGATTGCCATTAACTGACGACCAATAGCTACTTTATCAAGACTAAGAATATTCGTTTTTCCAACACCAGCCCCTTTTACTGTTACAAGAATATCTCCCTGTATTGCGATTGCACGCTCAACAGTTGTCCATCTGGAAGCTTTTGGATAAATTTCTCCGAAATCAGAAGGCCCAGTGAGATATGGGATACCAACACCACAACTATTCTGTTGTTCAGCTAATAGATGTTGACCTGATACTAGCTCAACTAACTCGCCCAATTCGCATCTAATCCAGCCCACTGGAATGTCTTTTTGAAAGGAGAGTAACTGGGTCGCATTAGCAGATTTTTTTTTCGTATTATTAGTTAATCGACTTAGTTGAGCTTTTTTCAGTAATTTTATTGCAGGTTCATCTTCTGGATTTTGTGGGACTAACTTTCCGCGCACTGCCAAATCGAGAAAGAGCGATCGCAATTTTGAAATACCACCGGGAGCTTCTGCGATCGTGTCAAAATGCTCTAAAAAAGTCTTGAGATTCATTTAGTAATGAGTTGCGTTAGGATTCTGCTGTTGGACTTCTTCAATCTCAGAAAAAACATCCTCCAGCCTCAAATTATTAAGCCACTGATAGCGCTCTTCTGTATAGTTGCCTTGTCCTGTATTGAACTGGCTCAAAAAACGAACCATTCCATCAAAGCCCAACGCATCAAATAAAGCTTGGTATCCTAGCCTGTTCATTTCAATTGGAGTCATCATTCTCACTTTCTCCTACTACTTGATTAATTGTTAATAGCCAGATTGCTGGATTTTCGATGGCAATATTCAGACGATTATTTTTGCGTCATGCTAAGTTTTGAATTGACTCACCTCAATTAAATTGATATTAGCCTGCAAGTTGAGCCTCAATTTCATCCAGACTTCAATGCTCATTACTGCCTTCTGTATCTCGCAAAATCCTTTCGGCTTCAGCCACCCTATAATTCTCATATTGGGACTTAGATATAATTACAGCCCGATCCTGAAGCTGGTTCATCAAATGCCCCATCACCTGCCATTGTTCTTCCACAGTCAGTCGATCCAATGTATTTAAAATCTGTTCTAATCGATTCTCGCTCATTTTACCGATTCTGCTGATTGTTCTAAACACGCTTGCAAAGCTGCCTTTAATGCCAACCGCGCCTCATCTGCTTGGCTTGCTGCCGCTTGATATTGCTTCAGCAACACCATCGGGTCTTCATGGATATTTTCCGGTGCATTCGGGTTCTTAATATCCAGGTTGTAGCCATTTGCAACAATCGTTTCAACAGACACCCTCCAGGCATATTCATTTTCCTGGCGCTTCTTCCACCAAGCCTTCTCCGGCTTAAACTCCTCAATCCGCATCGGCTTAGTTTTACTATAAGACTTCGCCCCCGGCGGGTAAGGATGCTCGTAATACCAAACCTCCGTCGTCGGTTCGCCCTTCGTAAAAAACAAAACATTCGTGCGAATGCTCGTATAGGGACTAAACACCCCATTCGGAAGCCGGACAATCGTATGTAAATTACAGTCGCGCAGCAACTTCTCCTTAATCCGAGTCTTAATCCCCTCCCCAAACAACGTTCCATCCGGCAGAACAATCGCCGCCCTGCCCCCATCCTTCAGCAATTCCATCACCAGCACTAAAAACAAGTCTGCCGTTTCCCGCGTCTGAAACTCGCTCGGAAAACCCCGCTCAATTCCATCCTCCTCCATCCCCCCAAACGGCGGATTCGTCACCACAACATCGACTTGATCCTCCCGCCCATAGTCCCGTAACGGCTTGCGGAGCGTATTGTCATGGCGTACCGTCGTCGGCACCTCAATCCCATGCACCATCATATTCGTCACGCAAAGCAGGTGAGGCAGTTGCTTCTTCTCCACCCCCAAAACGCTCTGCTTCACCCGTTCCAACTGTTCCGGCGAGTTCGCCTGCTGCTTCAGATGCTCGTAAGCACAAGTCAAAAAACCCCCCGTACCGCAAGCCGGATCGAGTACCTTCTCCCCCAGTTGCGGGTTCACCATATCCACCGCAAACTGAGTCACCGCACGCGGCGTATAAAACTCCCCCGCATTTCCAGCACTTTGCAGGTTTTTAAGAATCTGCTCGTAAATATCCCCAAACACATGACGGGTTTGCGACTGGTTAAAGTCGATGCTTTCATTAATCTTGTCCACCACCTGCCGCAGCAGCGTCCCCGACTTCATATAGTTGTAGGCATCCTCAAACACGCTTCGCAGCAGCTTTGCCCGTTCTAGCGCAATCCCTTCCAGGTCATCAACCGCCAGTTCCTTGAGCGTGGGAAACAACTCTCCATCCACTAATTGCAGCAACTCATCGCCCGTGGGCGCATTTTTACCCAACTTTTGACTATCTGCCCATTCATCCCAACGCAAATTCAAAGGCAGCGGCGAATCATAGTTATCGTCATTCAACTCCAGTTCGGCATCCTGGTCGCTGAAAATCTTGTAAAACAGCATCCACCCCAACTGACCAATCCGCTGGGCATCCCCATCTACCCCGACATCCTTCCGCATGATGTCTTGAATCGATTTAATGGTAGCACTCAGCGACATACGACTTCCTCAAACGCTTTCACAAGAGCCTGTTTCCCGCCAATCCGGGTCAACATTGCCCGCGCCTAAGCTAGCATATAGCAAAGTGCTGAGTGCTGAGTGCTGAGTGCTGAGATCTGTAGGTTGGGTTAAGCGCAGCGCAACCCAACACAGATAAATGTTGGGTTTCGTACCTCAACCCAACCTACGTTGATCGTCAGCGATCAATCCCCGCGATCGCTATAAAGCATTTGCCCCAATTCCTGAATCGCCCGTTTATACTGCGGCTTTCCCCCACAGTAGATCTGTAGGTTGGGTTAAGCGCAGCGCAACCCAACACAGATGAATGTTGGGTTTCGTACCTCAACCCAACCTACGTTGATCGTCAGCGATCAAGCCCCGCGATCGCTATAAAGCATTTGCCCCAATTCCTGAATCGCCCGTTTATACTGTGGCTTTCCCCCAAAACTGCGGACGAGTTCCACTGGAGTTCCCAGTTGGGCAAACGGGTCAAGCTGTAGGATCTTCGTATCCTCAATCGCAATAATCCCCTGGTCGGCATACTTATCTAATAGAGCATTCAACACCCGACGAGCCGTTTCACCATACTTGGCGAACGCATCCCGCTTCCGCACTTTTTCAGCCCGTTCTTTACGAGTCAGGGGTGGACGGTCAAAAGCCACATGACAAACCAAGTCAAACAGGTCATAATCCTTACCGACCATATCCTCCAACGCTGCTAAGATCGCCCCATGCTTTTCTAACTCATCAATAATCGCTTGTTTGCGATCGGCTGCATCCCACTGATTGAGAAAGCGGTCGAGAGACTGATACGCCTCGCTCACCGTGCGCCGGGTATAATCCTTGAGCGACTCCGTGGTCAGTTGTCCATCTTTGTTGTAATAGCTTACCCGTTCCGCCGCCACCTCAAATTCCTGCCGACTCACCCGATACTTAATGCGCTTAACAGAAGTATCTACCTCCTCGCCCTCAACCTTCCCCCTTGTCCCCATCTCGCCAGGTTGACTTTCTTTCCCAAAGTTCTCATCCTGAATAGGCGGGCCATCCCAGTCGGGGTCATCAAACAGTTGGCTGGCGTTGCGAAAATCAATAATCGTGAAGAAATTCTTGCCATAGTCCGGGCGCAAGCGCGTACCCCGCCCGATAATCTGCTTAAACTCCGTCAGAGATTGGATAGAGCGATCCAACACAATAACATGACAGGTTTGGGCATCTACCCCCGTCGTCATCAGCTTAGACGTGGTAGCAATCACCGGATACGTCTCTTTAGGATTGATAAAGTTATCGATTTGAGCCTTTCCTTCCTTCTCATCCCCCGTAATTTGCATGACGTAACGGTGGTTTTTGAGAACCAACTCTCGATTCAGCTTCACCCTAGCCAAAGCTTCTCGCATCCGTTCGGCGTGGTCAACATCCTCGCAAAATACAATTGTCTTCCGCATCGGGTCG
Source organism: Desertifilum tharense IPPAS B-1220 (assembly GCF_001746915.1). Taxonomy (NCBI): domain Bacteria; kingdom Bacillati; phylum Cyanobacteriota; class Cyanophyceae; order Desertifilales; family Desertifilaceae; genus Desertifilum; species Desertifilum tharense. Next base: position 16,667 of record NZ_MJGC01000085.1, on the reverse strand, counting down.
CCATCGTGCAAAAACTGGCTGACATACTCTGCAACCCGTCGATCTCGTTTGCCAAAAACAATATTTCGGTCATAGTCCCGCAGGTTATAATCGCGTTGCTCAATCCGTTGACCGTTATCGTCCTGCTCTCCGGCTTCGGGCGTCCAACCGTCCAAATCTATATCTAAATCTACCTGTATCCTGCGGAAAGGAGCCAGGAAACCGTCTTCGATTCCCTGTTTGAGGGAGTATTGAAAAATCGGTTCGCCAAAGTAATCAATATTAGAGATATACTTCGTTTCCTTGGGCGTTGCCGTCAGTCCAACCTGAATCGCCTCTGAGAAATAGTCAAGTACCTGCCGCCAATTGGAATCCTCTGCTGCACTCCCCCGGTGACACTCATCAACCACCACTAGGTCAAAGAAATCTCGGTCAAATTTATCGTAGAGGTTATCCCGTTCTTCATTGCCAATGATCGCCTGATACAGTCCCAGATAAATTTGATAGGAGGTATTTATTCGCCCCGTTTCATGATCTACCAGCCTGCGGTCTAGCTTGGTCATCACCTCCCCAAAAGGGCGAAAGTCATTGGTAATCGTTTGGTCTACCAGCGCATTGCGATCCGCCAGAAACAATACCCGCCTCACCACTTTCGTTTTCCACAATCGCCAGATAATATTAAAGACCGTATAAGTTTTACCTGCTCCGGTGGCCATCACCAGCAGACACCGTTTCTGACCGCGCGCGATTGCTTCAATGGTACGATTGACGGCCAATTGCTGATAATATCGGGGTTCCTTCCCGCCAATCTCCAGGTAATAGGGAGAAGTCAGCAACTCCTGATTAACGGTTTGTAAGTCCTGCCACTGCTGATAATGCTGCCAGAGTTCTTCCGGTGACGGAAAGGCATCCAGGCTAATTTGCTGTTCTACCTGAGCATAGGTGCCACTCCTGTCATGGAATAAAAAAGCATCCCCATTCGAGGAAAATACAAAGGGAACTTGCAGAACCTCTGCGTAGGCAAGCGCTTGCTGTATCCCGGCTCTCACGCTATGGTGATTATCCTTGGCTTCAATCACGGCAATCGGTTGATTCAAGGAATAATACAGCAGATAATCCGCCCGCTTTCTAGCGCCTCGTCCCGCCATCTGTCCCCGGACAATCATTTGACCGTCCGTAAAGCTATATTCCCGGCGAATCTGATTCTTTTTCCAACCCGCCGCATCCAGGGCCGGTGTAATATAGCGATCGCAAATATCAGCTTCACTCAGGTCTTTCTTACTCATTATCTGTAGCCTGGAAGTCTCTGTCTATAAAGTATTCCCAAGAAATGAGCAATACCAGTCGTCAATGATGGAAATGCCGATTGCCAGAAGCGCGATGTATGATACCCACTGGGAGATAAATTCCACATCCCCTCAATCAAAGGCAGGTAATTCTAGGGAAAATCCCAGTAAAACCGCCTCTCCCGATAGAACAGCCGGAAGTTGAACAACTTCGACAGGCTGTTGGGGACGATAGATTTCCACTTGTTGCGCTTGCGGGTTAATTAGCCATCCCAGACGCAAGCCGCTAGCCAGATATTCTTGCATTTTCTCTTGCAACTGGGATAGGGAATCAGTACGGGAACGCAACTCAATCACAAAATCAGGACAAATAGGGGGAAATTTCTCTTGTTCCTCCGGGGTAAGTGCATCCCAACGCTGGTTTGTCACCCAAGCCACATCGGGAGAACGGTCTCCGCCATTAGGCAAACGGAATATAGTAGAAGAGCTAAACACTCTCCCCAGTTGCGTTTGACGGTTCCACAGCCACAGCAAGCCATTTAAATCCGCTTCCCGATTGCCACTCACACCACCCACTGGAGGCATAATGGTTAATTCTCCCTTCGCTGTGCGTTCGAGTTGCCAGTTTGGATTAGCTTGGCAAAGTTGGTAAAATTGCTCATCGCTAAAGCCAACCGTATCCAAATTAAGGGTAATCATAGGTAAATGGCTCGTCTATTTTTTATCTTAGATAGCCTAGGGTTTTTAAAAAACGGGTAATGCAACGCTTAAACCCGGTAAAACCGCCTCTCCCGATAGAACAGCCGGAAGTTGAACAACTTCGACAGGCTGTTGGGGACGATAGATTTCCACTTGTTGCGCTTGCGGGTTAATTAGCCATCCCAGACGCAAGCCGCTAGCCAGATATTCTTGCATTTTCTCTTGCAACTGGGATAGGGAATCAGTACGGGAACGCAACTCAATCACAAAATCAGGACAAATAGGGGGAAATTTCTCTTGTTCCTCCGGGGTAAGTGCATCCCAACGCTGGTTTGTCACCCAAGCCACATCGGGAGAACGGTCTCCGCCATTAGGCAAACGGAATATAGTAGAAGAACTAAACACTCTCCCCAGTTGTGTTTGACGGTTCCAGAGATTGATATCGGTAATTAAATCCGCTTCCCGGTTGCCACTGACACCACCCACTGGAGGCATAATGGTTAATTCTCCCTTAGCCGTGCGTTCGAGTTGCCAGTTTGGGTTGGCTTGGCAAAGTTGGTAAAATTGCTCATCGCTGAAGCCAACCGCGTCTAAGTTGAGGGTAATCATAAACCTGAAACGAGGACATCTGGGAAAGCTTAACTCGATCTATGGTTAAATTATAGACTTGGGCTTTGAGAAAATTGAGGTTAGATTAGAAACACTTTTAATCAACCTCTAAAATCATGAAACTCCCCAACGTCCGACGGCTTCTGTTTTCGGTAGGGTTGAGCTTTCTGGCTTCTGTTTCTTCAATCCCTATCGTTCTAGCATCTGTGGGATTAACACCAACCTTAGACTTTCAGAAAGGACGTGCAGATGCGTTAGTTGAACAAAGCGCGATCGCGCATCGTAATGGCGATTTTAATACCGCCCTAGAATTATTGCAAGAGGCGTCTACCCTCTACCAAAGTTTAGGCGATCGCGCTGGGATGAGCAAGGCTTTAAAACAGTTTGGCGATGTGGCTTTTTCTCAAGGAAATTATCGCCGCGCCGTTGATTTTTATTTACAAAGCTTAGAAATTGTTCAAGCTTTAGGACTTCGCTATCGAGAACCGGAACTTTTAGCAAATTTAAGCCACGCTTACCGCTTTTTAGGGGATGTACAAGCCACAGAAGAGTTTGAGAAGCGCGCAACAGAAACCCAGCGACAGGTGGAAGCTTCCGTGCGAGAAGCCGCTTTTTTTAGCAGTTTAGGTGTTGATTATCGCATTCAAGGGAGCGTTACAGAGACAATTGCATTGTATCAACAACAATTGGCGATCGCGCGGGAAGTCGGCGATCTAAGACTAGAAACCCAAGCCTTAACTCACCTCGCACAAGCCTACGAATCTGCTGGAGAATACCGCAGCGCCATTGAAATTTATCAGCAGCAGTTAACCCAGTCGAGAAGTCAAAGAAATCAATCTTTGGAAATCCAATTACTAGCGCGAATTGCTCAAGCCTATCAAGCGTGGGAACAACCTCAACAAGCGATCGCATTTTACCAGCAGCAGTTAACCTATGCTAGGGAAAATGCCAATCGAATTTTAGAATTAAATACCTTAGAAAAGCTTGGCAATCTTTACGAACTATTAGCGCAATATCCCCAAGCAATTGAAATTCGCCAACAGCAAATCGAGATTGCTAAAAGACAGAGCGATCGCACTTTAGAAACCGACGCCTTAAACCAGCTTGCCTCTACCCTACTAATAGCCAATCGTCCAGCAGAAGCCCAAGCTATTTTAACAGAAGCCCTGCAAGTTTGGGAACGGCTTCGCACGCCATCCCAAAGCCAAGCTACCACCTATAATTTACTTCAACAAGCTTTAGTCGCTCAAAATCAACCCGAATCAGCCCTTTTAATCGCTGAACAAGAACAACTTTTATCCCTATCTCCCCTTCCCAATCTTCCTGCTTCACCCCACATAAATAGCCTAAAACAAATTGCTAAAGAACAAAATGCAACCTTAATTCAATATTCCCTAATTCGCAGTCTGCAAAATACTCCTCAAGCAATTTATATTTGGTTAATTCAATCCAATGGAGAGATCCATTTCCGTCAAGTTGATATTGCGTCTCAAAATCTCCCGAACCTAATCCGCCACAGCCGCGAAATTTTAGGTTTACAACCTCCACAAACACCAGGGGAAGCCTCTACCCAATCTCTTCTCCAACTCTATATTCTCTTAATTCGACCAATTGCCGATCTTTTACCCCAAAATTCCAATCAACGCCTCATTTTTATCCCGCACAAAGAGTTGACATTAATCCCCTTTTCTGCATTAACTGATGTAACGGGAACCTATTTAATTGAGAAATATCCAATTTCCACTATCCCGACAATGCAGCTATTGGGATTAACCCGCCGAAACCGCCAACAAGCGGGAGGCCCCTATATTCTAGCAGTCGGAAACACAACGCGATCGGGAATTGATGCAAATACCGAACAAGAAATCATTGAAGTTGCAGCACTCAACCGAGTAAAACCCCTATTTGGAGAAGAAGCGACGCGTACCTTTCTGCTTCCCTTACTGCCTCAAGCCAGAATTGTTCACGTTGCCACATCAGGAAGATTAGAGAATGCGATCGCGCTTTTTCCTTCCCCCCAGGATAACAGCTTACTGGCGATTAACGATATTCTCAATTTATCCCTAAAAGCCGAGTTAGTCTTTCTCAGTCTGCGCGATCGCCAAAATATTACAGTAGAGAATAGCCACGCCTTAGCATTATCCCTGATTGCCGCCGGAGTTCCCAGCGTTATTACTCCCATTGGGACAATTTCCGACGATGCAACGTTCTACTTTATCCAAGAATTTTACCAACAATTGCGACGAACCCGCGACAAAGCCCAAGCCTTACGCCAAAGTGCTATTCTCACCTTACAAAAATACCCCAATTCTCGCGCCTGGGCCGCCTTTACCCTAGTTGGCGAGGCGAGGTGAGGGGGTTATTCATCTTCAAGAAGAATGACATTCAGAAGATTGAGTTCGCTAGAGGCCATAAAATAGCGATCGCTAAAAATAATCTCCAACTGTTCTAAAATTCGCTTCCCTGCGACTGCTACCCAAGGAAATGAGCGATACTGAGGAATAACAGGCATTAACAAGCCTTGGGGAGAGAGGGATCGTCCTAAACATCTCCGCCATCTGTCAGAATGTTCTAACACTGGAGTTATGGTTGCATCAGGATCGGCTTGGGGACAAAACTGAGGATAATCTAAAGGTAAGCTGACAACCAAGTTTCGCGTTTTTAGAGGTTGTAGGGTTGCATATTCAAAGTCGCGTTGTGATTGCTCGCGGACTAGAAGCTTATATAATTCTTTAGCAGGGCGTTTGAGTTTTGGCGGAAATTGATTTCCCTGATAAATTTGTTTTAATAAACTCAAAAGTTGACTGCTATTTTGATATACTCTTTTTCTCCAGCCTTCAAAGCTAAACTTTTCTTCCATGATGCGATCGCTCCAATCTTCTGCCCAAAAGGAACCCATGCAACTGATATTTTCTGGAATAATAATGGCTAGATCTTCTGAATTTGAAACTAAGGGGCTGCATAGGGCAGAAACTGCATTATTTGCCTTCTCTAAGGTTTCTCGTTGACAGTAAGATAGGGCGTGACGATCGGGGGCTAAACCTTTTAAAGTAAATTGAGCAAAGATATTTTCAATCAGTTGTTCGGCTTTTTTAACCGTGCCTTGCAATTCCGCTGACGCGTCGGAATCATAAACAAAGACTTTCGCTTCATGGAGAAAACTCCAGATTTCCTCAGACATTAAACTGAGTAATTCTTCATCGCCAATCGATCCAACCGGAACAAAAGAAATCTGCTGTTTCCGCAAGCCTGCATCCCCAGTAATCCGGGTATAAATAGTCGAGCGCAGCATCACTAACAAGGTTAACAAATCGCTGGCTTGACGCAACCAATGCCGGGAGCGATCGCTCTTTTCTTCTTCTTCTATAAGAAAATCATTAATGAGCATCACCAATCGTCTAGCTTTGTCATCTCCCGATGCAGGTTCTCCCGTTTCAGGATGAGTATACATCCCGCGCCCTCGATAAATCAGTTGAGCCACTTCCATTAAAGCTTGCTCGATATTAAAGCGGGGAATTGCGGCAATAATCCAATCAGTTTTTGGGAAAGAAACTCCTCTAGAACCCGAAGAAGTCATCAGAAAAACGCGGATGCGATCGCGCCGAGTTTCTTCTATCAGTTTAACACGCTCGGCTGGAGAAACACTTTGGTCGAGAACCTGGACATCTTCTTTCTTAAAAATTGCCTCGTAGCCTGCAATCAGTTTTTCTCTTAATTGTCGTAAAAACGCCTTATCCTGAGCAAAGAAAATAATCTGTTCTGCCCCTTGCTTTAATCCCTGTTTGATTTCTTGATAAGCACTATCAAGCAACTGTTCTTCCCACTTCTCGCGAATGGCTTGACGAATACTTTGTTGGGTACCATCCCGGTTTAGCTGAGGTTTAACCGACGAGAGACGAATACTATAATCAATCGTTAGTTGCGACGCGGGAAAACTATTCGTCATGACGTGGAGAGTGGGAAACTTCCAAGAACCCACCTTGGTGTCAGTTCCAGTCATTTCAAAGGGAGCGCTTCCCTGACTTGGACTAATCAGTACCTTATCGGGAGCGCGCTCTCCGGAATTAAGAAAACTATTAAAAACCACCGGATTGCTTAACGACGCATCCGCCATTATTAACATCACCTTAAACGGGGATTGACCTTCAGCAAAGGGGGCAATAAATTGTTGATGCAGCCACTTTGCTAATTCATGAACAAACGGCGCTCCGGCTCCATCTCCAGCCAGTTCATCAACCATGACAATAATTGTCGGAATTCGACTAGCAAAGCTCAAACGCTCGTTGACTCCTGCCTTAACATTTGCTTTCGCTTTAAATAAATGATTGAGCGCGCTAACCGTATTTTTTTGATCTTCAAGAGAGCGATAGCCTTGAGTTGCAGTCGTGATGACTAAGCGATTCACTTGAGGATGAGACTCTAGCATTTTACGCGCTCCCCCAGCTAACGTGCGGAGTACGCCGGGAACAGGAATCGGTGAAATTAAATCTTCTCGTTGCGAGAGCGATCGCTTAGAACGACTAGAACTCACAATATCATTTTCAATCTGCATCTCTTGTTCGGGCGTTAAAAATGCCGTACTACAGCGCGGTGGATTGATAGAAGCGATTCCATCCACAACAACCGCACTATCAATCTTCTGGGAAGGATCGGCTTGCCCATGCTTCTCGTACCAAGCAGGAGCCGCTTTAATTAAATTGGCGTTACTTGTCAGCGTTAAAATCCCGGTGAGATTACCCTTCTCCTTTGCAAGTTGGGCGGTGACACTTCGATTAATAGCCACTCGCGGACTAATGTAGAGAAATAGGAACCCTTGGGTTTGTTGTTTGAGAAACTTGATAACCGCCGTGGTTTTGCCAATTCCGGGGTTTCCTTCTAGCGCGATTAAATTGAGGCGATGATTTTGCGCCGCCTTCAAGCCTGTAATAACTGCGGCTTCATGAATGCTGCGTAACGGGAGCGCTTCACCATCAGGTTGAACTTGATGCAGGGCTTGGCTAAACTGGGTTTGAGGATCTTCCCCCAAAAATTCACGCAAGGCTGAATTGGTTTGGATAGCCGCGATCGCCTCTGCACGGGTTATGCTTTGCATGGGATGGTGGAATCCTTCTACTGTTTCCTGAAATAACAGGTGAAGCGGTTCCCCTAGCGCCAAGTTGCGAATCTCTCTGGCTTGCTTGCGAAAGGCTTGGGGCAAATTTGCCACTAGCTTATTGAATGCTAAGTTAATATCTTGCTCAAGTTGGTTGGGTTCCTCCTTTGGTTGGGAATGGCGATAGGCTTTCCCTAAAGATTGCATTAACTTAGCTCTAGGATCGAGCGGTCGGGGCGGCGTGTTAAAATCAGCGGCGAGACTTTCAAATCCATTAGATGTAATGGCGATCGCTCTAGTTGAAACATCAGTCACGCGTTGATGCACTCTTAACAGATGAACCAAGCGCTCCGTATAAGATGAAGCTTGAGTCAGTTTATACAAAGGCTTATCCTGTCCGCTAAACGCAGATAAGAAACTCTCTAACCCTGACGACAATAAAAACTGTTCCCCCTCCACCTCCGCACAGACTCTAGAAAATACCCCCCGCGAAGATTGATAGCGCATATAGCGTTCAATTTCTGCCAAATGAGGGCTTTGAGTTCTAAAATCCTCCAGTTGTGTTGGTACATTATAGGAAAACTCCAAACACAAGAGAAAATCATCGCCCTTCTTCCCTTGGGGTGGCGATAACCATAAGAGAAAATCGGCTCTTCCCGGTTCTCCTCGCTTTAATAAATTCTCATCGGGATTTCCAGGGAGATTAAACGCCTGGGCAAATTCGCGAGCCGTTCCCCGACGTTCCTCATCGCGCTGTTTCTGTTGCCCTGGAAGCAGCAGAGGACACCAAATGGCTTCTAAGGTCGGTTGACGAATCGGACAGCCTTGCAGACACGCTCGCATCGCCGTCCACCCCAAACCATAGCCCAATACCAATAGATGAGACACCATTGTTTCTAGCCAATCTTGAGCATTAGGATCGGAAATCTGAAAACCCCTTAGTAATTCTCGATAAATATTGATATTCTTTTCCCGATACCAAGGGGCGAGAACGGGATGACTTTTGGGTAAGAGATGGCGATCAATAAGATAAGCCAGAACGCCCCGTTTCACCGCTACTTCAAAAGCTTGTCCCCAGAGAGACGCTTGTTCTAAAAATGATGGCATTATCCTCTCCGATGCAAGACTTGGGAAACATGATTGAGTAAAGCTGGATAACTCAGCAAAACCCTTCCTTTGCGGCGACTGCTCAAAACTTCAACTTCGCCCGCCGCTTCTACGGTTGTCGGAGAAATCCAACTAAAGGGATCGAGAACGGGAAGCAGTTGTCCGTTTCTCTCTCCGCGTTCGGCTTCAATAAAATGCAACCCGCGCAGCAGAGTGAGTAAACAAGGGTGGACGGGAGATTGTTGTTCGGGGTTTAATAAATGTTGACGCGCTCGTTCTGTCCAGTTAATATTCTTCAGGCGCTGATCTGAAAGCAGAAAGTAGACGCAGAAACCCGACTGGGGACGCTGGTTATCTTTCTCCTCAATTGCAAATAGAGTTGCAAAGCTATAAACAGGAATAATATCGCGGACGCCGATGGTTTCTACCTCTTTTAAAAAGTTGGTATGATCGACGGCGCGTAAAATTTCAAAGGCGGCTTCATTAGGTTGTCTACGTTCTAAGCGGGTTGCTGGAAACACATCCCGCAATAGCGTATAAATGGTTAAATTGGGAAAGGTACGCTCAATATCTTCTAAAAATTCTTTAGGAATTAGCGGAACATTGTAATCGGCGGCTCGATTCATTCGCAACCCCCGATAGGCATGGGACAATAAAATAATGTGCTGACAGCCTTGACTTTGGAGGTAACTAATTTCTTCTTGGACTAATCGTTGCGTCCTGTATTGTTCGGCAGAATATAGAATATCAGAGCGAACTCTTCCCCGCTTCAGTTCGTATCCTAAAAAAGGCTGTTCAATGGCGGTAGCAATATAGCTTTGGGCGCGCAGAATATTATTATTATCTTCTTCAGAAGCTGGAAAGTTTTCATCGCAAGGACGAGTTGCATAGGAAATGAGTCCTATTTTAGGAATAAAGGGAGATGTTGGCGTGCTAATTGCTAGGGGAAAGGCACTTACTAAAGCTTCAAATGTACCTTGTTTTTTCCAATTATCGACCTTATTCAAAACTAAGCCCTGCATTCGGATAGAAATATCTTCAGCTAGAGCAGATTCTATGGCTTGAGCGGCTGCGTAGATATAATTATCTCCCGTTTTCTGGCTATTTTCTTTACCTTTTTCTTGCAGCCTTAGCATTAAAGTCGTAAATTCATATTGACCAAGAGATTCATGTTTGATTTTTTGAAAGATTCGCCATAAGCAACAATAAGTTAAGACAATAAATGCCGATACCATAGCGGCATGGATTTGCTTGCTGAGATCGCGATTCCCTTTGTCAGAATAGAGTAAGTTTTGAGTCTCATATTCAACTTCAACTAAAGTTGAAAAAGATAAGCCTACCGCATATCGAGTTCCAATACATTGCCGATAAAAATATTGATTGCGTGGAGTTTTTCCTACAGAATAAGGAACCCAGCAAATTTGTAAAATCTTGGAATTTAGCAGACGCTTGAATTGAACTTTACGGTCTTCGTTCTGAGTTACTAAGTCATATTCGGAGAGGGCAGTATTTACTTGAATGGAGAAAAGAATATTAGGGACTTGAGGGCGATCGCAGATTTCAATATTATTAAACCAATCTGCCTTTTCTTGAGTTTGATTAGAGCCACCGATGAGTAAATCGCGAGTTCCCGGCTCTGCTCCTTCCAATCTTACCCAATTGACAATATCTCGTTTAACACAGATAAACACCTGGGAAGAGTAATCCTGAACTTCAGCAATGATGTTCTGGCTTTTTTGGCGAAGAATATCAATTAAAGCAGTGGCAATTTTCGTCATTGAACCTTCACGTTGCTTGAGGCAATCCAACGCCGTTTTAATTGCATCTTTTCCTCCCTGATTGAATTGTTGAATAATCTGCAAAACAGATTGGTGAATGTTCTCTGGACTGAAAGATTCTTCAGGTGATTGAGGAACAACAATCAGCAAAAAAACAAGTTGAGCTAAAGCCCGACGCAGGGTTGTTCCTGGCAATTCTTCAGATTTGAGTAAAATCTCTTCTATATTTTCCAACCTAGCCACGAAAGCGGATTGTCTAGATTCAGGATTCTTGCCATTGATGCGAAATCGATAGCTGACTTCGCGCACAACATTATTACCTTTCTCTATCCTCACCTTTTCTTCAAAAATTTGAGTCCTAGATTCTGGCCAAACTGATAAGCAGGAATAAAACGTTGATTGCTTCAAATAGTCTGCCCAATCAAACTCAACAGCACTCCCAAAAGTAGCCGTAAGATCTACCGAGTAACTCTGTTCTTGAGCCAATTTAAACAAACGCAGAACTCGTTGAACATATTCTGTTAAGAGTTGATATCTCGGCTGATGAATCGTGGTAGCATTGGAGGCGATCGCATCCATAATCTGAAAGGTGATGCTCAATCGTACTCTCGATAGCGCTTCATTTTCCAGAAATTTCAAAAACCGATTCAGTTGACTCTCTTCGCGTTGCTTTTCCTGATGAAGACTTGCGAGGGCGCTGTCAATTTCGTCTTCATCTGCATCGCGCTGTTTTAGACAATCTGCAATACTGCTAGACATTCGTTCAAAATAATCGCTTTCTACCCGTTCTTGAGCAGAAATCACTTTTGCTACCCGCCTTGAGTCTGAGGGGAGTTTCCTTTGGGTTGCAGTTTGAAACGCTAGGGGAACTAAGTTAGCCGTCTGGGTTTGATTTTTAAAAACCGTCTTGGCTGACTTCGCAAGTTGGGCGAGTTGCTGTTCGGGGCGATCTAGCAGAAATGAGGACAGAGGAGTATCCTGGGGTAAAGCCTGCGCGATCGCTTCGTCTATGGCAGCAATTAACGGGTTTAATGCACGGGGCAGTTGAACCGCATTCCCTTCTACTAGCCTACCCCCAATCCAGGCGCGATTCCCAAAGGAAGGCAGGGTTAAATTTTGAATAAATCCTCTGTTTTCTGGTTTAAAAGCTGCTTTAAACGCCGGGTTCTGGTAAAGCCTGCGAAGAATAGCAGGGGTTGCAATCTTGAGGCGTTGAGTCTGCGAGTCGAAGCTTAAAGCCGGACGCAAGTAAGGATTAGGATCGTTAGGATCGCGATTAGGGGAGGGGTGCGGAGGAACAGCTTGAGCGAGTAAGCTAATTAGGGTAGCCAGATCGATCGAGGCTTGAGGCACGCCGGGTTGAATATCGGCCCCACTCGTAGAGGAATGCATCGTTAAGTTATCCTATTGTTCGGCCTATTAACCGCTTCACTTATTCAGGCGAAAAGCTCTGAATAAATGGGAACGTTTCTGGAATAACTTAAACCGATAGCACTTGTCAAGGGGTTACTCGCACCCCGTATCCTGTTGGCGGGTACGATACACTCTAACGCGATCGTCATCGCTGCCAGTTGCGATCGCAATTCGGTCTTCAACCAAGCGAATATCCACGCTATTGATTTTAGCCCGAAGTTTAGCGATTCGCGAAGCGATCCCTACGGGAATCGCAATCCCTTCAGCAAATCTTAAGTCTCGTTTCCCCTCAACCGTCAGCGGCCAAAGTTTCACCTGTGGGTCATCTCCCCCACTCACCAAATAACAGCCATTGGGACTGATGGCGACAGACCGAACTGGATGCTGAACCCGCCACTCATCTAAAACCTCGCACTCCGCCGCCTCATTGACGCAGGGTTGCATATTCCATAGAGTAATCTGGCCTTGGTTATCCGCCGTTACTAAACGATAAGGGCGATCGCTTGCCGCATCCAGGCTGGTAATATAATCATCCTGGCCCCCCTGGCGATAGGGTAAAGATTGAAGCGCATTTCTTCGCCAGTCCCATAGCACCAACTGATTGTAGCGCCCTCCAATGGCTAAACGCTCATCCTCCGTCCCCACCAGCGCCAAATCTGAAACTGCAAAATCCAACTGTCGCTGCTGCTGAGGCGTACTATTCTCCGAACGCAGCAATGCATCCGGCGCAACCTCCCACTGCAACACCAAACCGCTACCATGACCGCTAAACAGATAGCGCGAATCCTGAGTAAACTCTAACCCAAAAACGCGATCGTCTCTCTGGTAGGCAAAACCTAGCGTTTGTTGGCGCTTCCTCGACAGCACATCCCACAATTGAATCTCGCCATTTTCCAACCCGGCGGCTACCCAATTATTATCCACGGGACGGAAACGAACCACCCTCACCGCCTTACCCGATGGCGCTAAAACCCCGCGAGACTGAAGCCGACGACTCACCCGCCAACTCCGCAGGGTTTGGTCATTAGAAGCACTCACCACCCGGTCTGCTAACCCATTAAAGCGCACAGAGGTGACAGGGGCCGAATGTCCTCCATAAGGTTGTAGCCAGAGGAGAATTAATAGCAAAAGTAAACCCAAACCCCCAATAAGCTGCAACCAAAAAGGCACTATCGGCAAAACTCGTAACTTCAGAACTTGCATTTCTGGGTCAGTTGAACCCAGGCGTTCGTCTGATAAAATCGGCGTCACGGCAAATTGCAACGTTTGAGGAAAACCCCAACGCTTTCTCGGTTGATTCGCCACTAAGAATAGAGAACTAAACTCACCCGGATTTAGACTAACACTTGCAGGTGTCACCTCAAAATTAAACGATTTTGCACCAGTTTCCACCCGAACGCTAACCTGCTGGCGGACATTACTTGCATTTTCAAAACCTAACTCATATCCGGCTGCATCGCTACGCTTTGATTTATCAGTTCCGCGCTGTGGAGGAATTCTCTGTTCGCTAGGATTTGCACTAAAGTTAACCGTTCCCTCTGGTAAAACTTCTAAGGTTCCGCCAATGCGAATCGGAATCCCATTCCGGTAGATAGCTTCAATCGTAAACCCATAATTTTCTGCAACCGCATTCCGCGACGGCGAACACAAAAAACGGACTTCTTTTTGTCCGCCAGGTTCTAAATGCAGTCGTTGTTCTGCTCCTTCAATTAACCAAGCATATTCTAAATTCAAAACGTTTAACAGGACATCTGCCGATTGGCGTCCAGTATTTTTCACGCGGACAGGAATTTCCACCTTTTCTAAGGGATAAACTTGAAAAACCTTTTGCGGTAACTCTAGCTTGAGGGGATTAGAATCTGCACTTTCTTGAACAATCAAGCGCAAAACTTGCCGATCCTCATCCCGCAACTCCATAGAATAAACTCGAACGGTGAGATTCATCGTTCCCACGAATCCAGGGACGGGAGTATTGGTAATTTTAACATCAAATTTGGTACTATCTCCCGGCGGTTTTTTCGCACTGACGGCGGGGTAGAGTTCGTACCATTGAAAGTCTAAGTCGGGGTCGCTTCCTGCTGCAATCAGTTCTACTTGAAAAGAGGCAAATTGCTCGCTCTCGTTTACCACTGAAACTTCAAAAGAGGCAGGGATTCCACCCGGCTTATATTTCAAAGCTTGATTAGAGATATCTGTAGAAATTGAGTTTTTAGCCATAATTAATATTTCGCTTATTTAGTTTAAATTAAACTAATTTGTCAAACAAACTGTCACGCTTGCTAGGTTTAGCCGCTTCTGATTTTGGGGAAGCCAAGGAATTTCGATTTCTTTGGATTAATAAATTCATCATCTGTCTTCTTCGCCAAGCAAAGTTAAGGATATTAATCCCCAATTCTTGAGCGGTGCGAATCGTTTCCCTAGGTAATAACGACGGATGATTCAATCCCCAAGCGGCTGAAAGTTCGCCAATTAATAAAATCAAGCCGCCACCATAGCCAAAATGAATGGGTTTCCCTTCAATAGTGGGAGGAGTTGCAAATAAAAAGGGTTGCGTTCGTAACGGATGTCTTAAATCTAAGCGATTCAATTCTTGAATGGGTGTCCCTAGTGTATCGGAAAGCTCAACAATACTTTCAATAAAGGGGATATCGCTAGGATCGGCTTCGATTAAAAGCAGGGTACCTAAATTTAAATAGGGTTCTATGATTTTTGCAAATTCACTAACAATGAGAGGTTGTTTTCCCGTTAGAAATAAGACATCATAATTCAGGACTTGAGGATCTGTTGTAGGTAAAGTGACTCGATCTAATGTGTCAGCCGTCTCTAAACTGGGGTAGAGCGCGTTAACCGATTCTAGGAGATAATGAAAGTTAGAAAGCGTCCGATCGGGGTACGGATCGTCAGCGGTAATTTGAGCAATGCGGACGTAATTTTGCGGGCGCGATCGCGCTTGCTTGCGGTATCTTAAATCTAGGCTATTCAACCCCGGAAAAAACACATCCTTGGGACTTTCAATCTCTTTAGCACCCGGTTGGAGTAAAATTCGACATAGTTCAACTTCCAAATCTCCCGGAGGACTGGTTTTCTCATCAATCCGAAAGGTTTCTTGAACCATCTCTAATAGCTCTTTGCGGCGTAACTTTTCAGGATCGACGTAACTCACCACCAGATAAACAATAATGGGATCTGGAGTCAGATTTTCCGAAGAAATCCGAAAGTTAATCGGTTCTGGAACAACAATAATATTCCCAAATAGATCGATGGCTATTCCGGGTTGAACTTGCACCCATCTGCGATCGCGATATTTTGCCTCTATTTCCGAAGGCGGCGAAATTAAAGTCACGCCTAAATCGCAGACAATTCCCGGTAAATTTAGCGCTTGATAATGCACATTTTGTCGCTGGCGATGGTAGTCATGCGCTTGTTTCCAGCGTTCCGCATTCATCAGCAAACCATCTTGAACTTGCAGGCGTTGGAACGGTTTAATATTGGGCGGAGGAAAAGGATTATTCATTGAAGCTTTACTCGTCAATTAAACGACAGGAAATCATACCATCAAAAAAGACTAACTAATATAGAGTTCATAGGTACAAAAAGCAGGTTTCTCCTGTTCGATAATAGTGCGGACTAGGGGTTCATCAATGGGACGATTTGGACGAGACCGCAAACGAACGATAAAATGAAACGGTCGTCCCCCACCCATCACTGAATCTTGACCGAGACGGGTTCCACTTAACACAAATCCATCCCCAAAAGTTTCTTGAATGCAAATATGCTTATCTACCTCTTCAATTATCTCTTCATCTAACGGTAAATCCGTATAAAGATGTAAATATAAACGCAAACCTCGCTTCGTCCCTCGCCAGCGATAAATTTCCATTGCTTGACGAATTAACAGGCGTTGTTTTTGCAAACTCCAACGCGGATTGATTGGCCAAGCGACCCAACTTGCTAAAAAGGGGAGAAGCGCTTCCGGCGCAGTTAACGGATTGAGATAAGCCCATAAAGTATCGAGAGTTTGAACAGATGGCTCAAACGCCTCCTCAAAGATTTTCAGCAAGCGCCCAATAAAATCTACTTCTCGATAAATAGAAGGGACAAAATTGAGATACAAACTGCGAGGGCGGATGTAGAGATTAAATTCTGCCGACTCAATTTGTCTGCGTCCCGTCCCCAATTCCGTGTGATAAATATATAAGCGGCTGCGATAATTCAGCGCCAAAGATTCACCCGCAGCAAAAGACTGTTGTTCCTCAAAAAACTGATGGGGAGCTTGAAAATATAATACCGCCTCCATCTGATGACCGGGAAACAGTTCGCGCCCTTCCATTCCCACGCGACACCATTGCGCCGGGAAGTCTCCTTCAACTTGCAATTCCAACTCCAAAGCGCGAGAACCCAAATTCTCAATTTGCACCACTAATTCACTCGGTTCGCCAGGATGCAATAACACCTCGCATTCCTGGCTAGCACTACCCGTCGCCATCCCTCCCCCCTCCGGCGCTGGCGGTGCTTGGTAAACCTGCATCGGGGTGAGTCTCACGAGTAAACTACTAGAACGGGCTTGAGTCATAAGTTAGTGCTGAGTGTAAAGTGCTGAGTGCTGAGTGGGTTTCTGAGTGCTGAGTGTAAAGTGCTGAGTGCTGAGTGGGTTCAAGAGTGCTGAGTGTAAAGTGCTGAGTGCTGAGTGGGTTCAAGAGTGCT
>NZ_MJGC01000084.1 GCF_001746915.1 Desertifilum tharense IPPAS B-1220 | reverse complement strand
ACAAGACCACTGTTTGAGGTACTTATTCTTCAGCATCGTTGTTGTCTACCTCCACTGGTTCTACACTTAATTTTCTCCTGATTGTTGATGAGCACTCACATCTACGTTATAAACCTACACCTGTCAGCTCGGCTACCCCCCCCTTACTCACCCTAAACGTCCCCATCGGCCTGCAATTTAATGCCCCAACCCAGACCCCTTCAGGACAAATTCGCGTGCAAGGATCGGGTCATCAATGGCAATTTTCTCAGACAGGGGCTTTAGAACTCATCCCTGTCGCCGATCGTTTAGCCGTGCAGCCCGGACGCACCCTCGCCTTAGCCGGACGAGAGATTACCCTAGAGGGGGGCAATTTAACCGCCCCATCCGGCACCCTGGCCCTACACGCCATTGTGGAAGGGATTTTGCCCCTAACAGCCCAAGCCGAATTTGTGCGCCTTCAGAACCCGTCAGCCGATACCCCGTTAGGCGATATCCGACTATCGGGGGCCGCTTCTATGAATAGTAGCGGTTGGCAAGGGGGCGAAATCCAGATCCACAGCCGTTCTTTACGAGTCGAACAGGGTAGCGCGATCGCCTCTGTCACCGCTGGCACAGAATCCGGCCGCCCCGTCACCGTTCGGGCCTCAGAAACGATAGAATTCCTGGGCAGAACGGCAGAGGGTCGCATTGGTAGCGGTATTTTGGTGCAAACCCACGGTACAGGAACGGGGGGAGACTTGTTGCTCGCCACCGGGCGGCTGACGCTGCGAGATGGGGCTGCTATTGGGATGGGTACCGATAGTGCAGGCAGATCGGGTCATGTTTTGATTGTGGCACCCCAGGTGGAACTCGGAGGGCTGTCTGCTAGCGGGGCGCGGCTAACGGGGATTTTTTCCAACCCCACCACGGCATCAACGGGCATTGGCGGAGATGTCACCATTGCGGCCCAAACCCTTTCTTTAGAAAATGGGGCTGTAATTTCCGTCTCGACCTTCGGTGCAGGTCAAAGCGGGAATATTACCGTTCGCGCCCGTCAGGTACAAGTCCAAGGCACCTCAGCTACCGGAAATGTGCGTAGCGGTTTTTATGCGCGCACCACTTTACCGAGAGAGGGCAGCATCGCCCCGCCGCTGACGGGTAATGCGGGTAACGTTACGGTGATTGCAGAGGAGTTAACGCTGCAAAACCGCGCCACAATTAATGTCGCCAATTTAGGTCAAGGCAATGCGGGTAATATTAATATTTACGCAACCACCCTGAAGTTAGATACACAGGCGGCGATCGCAGCCACCCAGCGCCAAGCCGAACAGGGCAACATCACCATTGAAGCCCAAGATGTGCGATTGCGAAATCGCAGCACCATTACCACCGATGCCAGCAATACCATCGTTCGCGATACCGGCGAAGCGATTGAAAATAGCGATCGCAGTACGGACGGCGGTAATATTTCGATCCAGACGCAAAGCTTGCTGGCGCTGGAAAATAGCAATATCACCGCCAATGCTCAACAGGGCTTTGGGGGACGAGTCAGGATTAATACGAATAACCTGTTAAGAGATACGACTAGCGAGATTTCGGCCACCTCTAATTTAGGGCCTGAGTTTAGCGGGATCGTGCAAATTAATACACCAGATGTCACAACTCCTAGCGGTTTAATCAATTTGCCCGATAACTTGACCGATGTCAGCAATCAAATTGTCCGGGGATGCGGGGAGTTTGGGGGGAGTCGTTTTGCGGTGGTGGGACGGGGAGGTTTGCCAGAAGACCCCAATCAAACCCTCTTAGGCAGTACAATTTGGCGAGATTTACGGTTTCCTCAGTCAGCCCCTGCTTGGACAATACAGCCCTCTCCGTCTGAGACGCCCCCGCTTGTGGAGGCGACGGGATGGGTTAAACAACCCAATGGCCGCCTAGAACTGATTGCCCATTCCGATAACCGAGTCCCGTTCATTGGGACTCAAGCTTATCCCTGCCTAGGTTTTTAAACCGCTGGTGCAATGCTAAACATCCGCTTTCGCTTCAAACCGATTCATTACAGCATTTGCTTGGGCTTGCTGGTGCTGGTTTTGGTGGTGACGCCTGCACGGGCAAAACTGCCAGTTCTCCCCAGTTCGCCGCCACCCCAAGGGGTGCTATTGGCTCAAAGCGAACCTTTCTCCCTGCTGGAACAAGGTCGAAACTTCTATGAGGGGGGACGTTTTACAGAGGCGATCGCGCTTTGGCAACAAGCGGCTCATCTGATATCTAATCCGGTACAGCGGGCGCTAATCTTCAGTTACCTCTCCAATGCTTATCAGGAGTTGGGTCAATGGCAAGAAGCGGAAACGGCGATCCAAGAAAGTTTAAGATTACTGCAAGCTCAGGGCGATCGCGCGGTACTTGCTCAAGTTCTCAATACCCAAGGCAGCCTGCAATTGGCAAAGGGACAAACTGAAGCGGCGTTTGAAACTTGGAAGCAAGCAGAAGCCGCTTATATCGCCTCTGGGGATCGCGTGGGACAGTGGGGCAGCATTATGAACCAAGCCCAGGCTTTGCAGGCTTTGGGCCTTTACCGACGGGCAAAAACGACCCTAGAGCAACTGAATGCTCAGTTACAAACCTTACCGGATTTTCCCCTAAAAGTCTCCGGGTTGCGGAGTTTGGGCGTTACTTTACAAGTGGTGGGCGATTTAGCCGAATCCCAACAAGTGCTAGAACAAAGTTTAGCGATCGCTCAACGGCTGAACCTAGGGGCTGAGGCGAACGCCAGTTTATTCAGTTTGGCAAATACTTTGCGGGCGTTAAATCAACCCCAAGCAGCCCTAGAGGCTTACCAGACAGTTGCCCAAACGGCAACGCATCCCCTGACGCAAGCCCAAGCGCAACTCAATCAATTGAGCCTGCTAGCGGAAACTGAGCCAACGGCAATTTCACAACCGCTCATGACCCAAATTCAGGATAACTTGGGGAAACTCCCCCCCAGTCGGGCAGCAATTTACAGTCAAATTAACTTTGCTCGAACCCTCCTGCAACTCCAGCAGCCTGTTGATAAGATTCAGCCGATTTTAAGCCAAGCAACGGCTCAAGCCAGACAATTGCAAGATGCACGGGCAGAATCCTATGCTATCGGTCAGCAGGGGTATTTGGCTCAACAGATGCAGCAATGGCCCCTCGCAGAACAACAGACTCAACAAGCATTGGCGATCGCTCAAACAAGCCATGCGGATAATCTGATCGCACGCTGGCAAGGGCAACTCGGTCAAATTTGGCAGCAACAAGGTAAACTAGCTCAAGCAACGGTTGCCTATGGCGAAGCGGTTAAAATCTTGCAATCTCTGCGGCAAGATTTAGTCGCCATTAACCCAGAGGTGCAGTTTTCCTTTCGGGACAATGTGGAACCCATTTACCGCCAGCTTGTCGGGTTACTGCTGAATGAAAACTCCACCCAAGCCCAACTCAGACAAGCCCGCGAGGTGATTGAATCTCTGCAACTGGCTGAACTCGATAACTTTTTCCGAGAAGCCTGTGTGGATATCCAACCCCAATCAATCGAACAGCTCGATCCCCAGGCCGCCGTCATCTATCCGATTATCCTACCCGATCGGTTAGCAGCGATCCTATCGCTACCCGGAAAACCGTTAAGTTATTATGCAGTTCCCGGTACGGCTGCCGAGATTGAACAAACCTTTGAGCAATTTCTAGAATCTTTAAATCGGTTCTTTTCTAACTCGGAACGCCTGCGGCTGGCTCAACAGATTTATCAATGGTTAATTCAACCGATCCAAGCCGAACTGATCGCCAATTATACGCAAACGCTAGTGTTTGTCTTGGATGGGACAATGCGAAATTTGCCAATGGCAGCCTTGCACGACGGGCAACAGTATCTGATTGAACAATATCAAATTGCGATCGCGCCCGGTTTGAAACTGCTAGTACCCGCTAACCTTAGCCTCCGCCAACAACCCGTCAAAATGCTGGCTGGCGGACTTACCCAAGCGCGTCAAGGCTTTTCAGCGCTACCGGCGGTTGAAGCAGAAATTGCCCAAATTACGACCCAAATTCCGGCTCAAGTCTTCTTAGATCGAGAGTTTACGGAAACTCGCCTGCAACATCAACTCCAGCACGCCTCTTTTGAGGTCGTTCATTTAGCCACCCACGGTCAATTTAGCTCGAACGCGGACTCTACTTTTATCCTGGCTTGGGATCGCAAAATTCCGGTCAAGCGCTTTGAGGAAATCTTGCGCTTTCGCCAACAAACCAACCCTAACCCGATTGAATTATTAGTTCTCAGCGCTTGTCAAACCGCCACAGGCGATAAACAAGCCGCATTAGGACTCGCTGGCGTTGCAGTTCGTTCTGGCGCTCGCAGCACCCTCGCCACCCTTTGGCCGGTGCAAGATGAATCGACAGCCGAGTTAATGTCAGAGTTCTACCACAACCTATTGCGCCAAAACACGAAAGCCGAGGCCCTCCGCCAAGCCCAGCTTGCCCTGCTCAAGCAGCCTCGCTACGCTCACCCCTACTATTGGGCCCCTTTTATTCTCGTGGGAAATTGGCTGTAAGCCTTGAAAAGTGCGGAACTTCGGATAACACCTAAGTAAAATCACTGAAGCCCCATTGCTCTTACGATCGGATAATGAGGGGATAAGGACTTATACATACCTCTATAGGTAGATGACAGCGCTATGATACGTTTACTTACCTTAAGATCCTTAAATCTTCTATCCGTTACTTTCTCTGTGGCATTCGCAGTGGTTGGGCCATCAATGGAAATACAGGCCCAAACGCTCTCAACCATTCCCCTTCCCCTGCAAGCCACCCATGATGCGAACACCTTTCGCGTCACGTTTGAACCGCCCAGAGAAGGTAAGCCCGATGATACGGCTGAGGGGGCCTCTCGCAGTATCGGTTGCGCGGGTGAGTGCATGATCCCTTTAGTGCCAGCCATCTCTCCTAGATTAACGGCAACCCCTTATCCCACGTTTTTTGTCTATATTCCTCAAAGCACGACGGAAACGGTCTTCTTTGCGTTATTGGACGAAAATGAAGTGACCCATTATCAGGCTAAAATTCCGATTGCCAATCGGTCGGGTATTTTGAGCGTCAAACTTCCCGATACCCTGCCTCCCCTAGAAGTGGATAAAACCTATCAATGGGCTTTTGTGATGGTGGGAGAACAGGGCTTAAGACCGGGCGATCCGAGCGTGCGGGGAGAAGTTCGCCGGGTGCAACTCGCGGATGGGGTGATGAGTCAAATTGAGAGTAAAACCTGGGTCGAACGGGCGGCTTTGTATGGAAAACATGGAATTTGGTACGATACGCTCGCCAGTTTAGCTCAAGCCAGACAGCAGCAACCTAGTAATTCTACGCTGATTGCTACCTGGCAAGACCTGTTAAACTCTGTGGGATTAGAGGCGATCGCAACTCAGCCTCTTTTACCGTAAGCTTCTCTAGTGCTGAACCCCAAGCGGTACAGCTTAATGCTAAAAAAACTCTACGCAAAAATTTGGCAAAGGCGAGCCTTATGGATAACCGCTCCGGCGATCGCCACTTTAGCCATCGGCACCAGTAGCCTCGGTCTGTTACAAATTTTAGACTGGGCGGTTCTCGATCAATTCTTTCGCTGGCGGCACGAACCTGCCGATCCGCGAATTGCGATCGTGACCATTGATGAATTTGATGTGGCCAAGCTGCAACAATGGCCGATTTCGGATGCAGTTTTGGCTCAACTGATTACCCAGTTACAAGCTCAAGAACCCAGAGCCATTGGACTCGATATTTTCCGAGACTTACCCGTCGAACCGGGTCATGAAAAGCTGCTTAAAGTCTTTGAGACAACGCCGAATTTGGTTGGGGTAGAAAAAGCGGTGGGTAATATTGTCAAACCGCCGCCCATTTTGAACCAACTGGATCGGGTGGGACTAGCAGATTTGATGCTCGATGCCGATGGTAAAGTGCGTCGAGCCTTACTCTCGGTGAGAACTTCAGAAGGACAGACTCGGCTGGGGTTGGCCGTTAAGTTGTCTTTGATGTATCTAGAAAAAGAGGGCATTACCCTAGAAAGTATTGACGATCGCCGCAAATATTTGCGTTTAGGTCA
The DNA here is from genome assembly GCF_001746915.1 of Desertifilum tharense IPPAS B-1220. Classification (NCBI taxonomy): domain Bacteria; kingdom Bacillati; phylum Cyanobacteriota; class Cyanophyceae; order Desertifilales; family Desertifilaceae; genus Desertifilum; species Desertifilum tharense. Next base: position 25,299 of record NZ_MJGC01000084.1, on the reverse strand, counting down.
AGCCGTCTTTAAGCCGTTTACCGGGAATGAGGGGGGATATGTCCGAGCCAATTCCGGTGGGTATCAGATTTTATTGAATTATCGGGGACTAGATGAGACGTTCCCCACCATCTCGATTTCGGATGTTTTGGAAAACCGCATCCCGCCCGATCTGTTGCGCGATCGCATTGTCTTAATTGGTACGATCGGCGCTAGCTTTAACGATTTATCCTTTACGCCCTATAGCACTTATTTCTTTTCTACCCCCAAACGTTTTCCTGGGGTCTTTATTCACGCTAATATTATCAGCCAAATTTTGAGCGGGTCCTTAGAAGGTCGTCCTTTTCTGCAAGTTTGGCCGCACTCAATCGAAATGTTGTGGGTTTTGGGGTGGTCTTTTATCGGTAGTGGGGTGAGTTGGTTGGTTCTGGGAATACATCCATTTCGGCAAAAAGCCTATTGGCGTTGGCTTGGCTGTAGCCTCGGCATCAGCTTGGTGGGATCTGGGTTGGTTGTCGGCAGCTATGTGGCTTTTTTATTCAGTTGGTGGTTGCCTGTCGCTTCCCCTTTGTTAGCCTTAATGGGTTCTGCGATCGCTCTAGTTATCTATCGCAGCTTGGAATTACAAAAACTGGCGAATTTAGAACGCAGCCAAGCTGAAACGGCCCTCAAAGATAGCGAAGCCAAGTTTCGCCACCTGGCTGAAAATGTACCGGGCGTAATTTACCGCTACATCCGCTACAACGATGGCAGCCAAGCCTTTACCTATATGAGTCCCGGTGCCCGCGAAATTTATGGTTACGAACCGGAAGAGATTATCCAAAATAGTCAAATTGCTTGGGAAGTTGTCCATCCCGATGACCTCCCGGAACTGGCTGGCAGTATTGAGGTTTCTCTACAAACGCTACAGCCTTGGTACTGGGAGGGGCGAATTACAGACCGTTGGGGAGAATTCAAGTGGTTGCAAGGCGTTGCCCGTCCAGAAAGACAGTCCAATGGCGATGTGATTTGGGATGGTCTGCTGATCGATATTAGCGATCGCAAACAAGCCGAACAACTCCTGGCCGATTATAGCTCGACCCTAGAAGCCCAGGTACGAGAGCGAACCACTATCCTTGCCCATACCAATCTGCAATTGGAACAAGAAATTGCCGAACGCAAGCGGATGGAAGAGGCTTTAAGTAAAAGCGAACATGTATTTCGCGCTATCTTCGATCAAGCTTTTCAGTTTGTGGGACTGCTGCAACCCGACGGCATTCTCTTAGAAGCCAATCAAACCGCCCTAGCCTTTGCTGGGGTTGAACGTTCTCAAGTCATTGGTAAGCCCTATTGGGAGACAAAATGGTGGATGGCGTCTCCCGAAGCGCCCGCGCAATTGAAGGAGGCGATCGCCCAAGCTGCCCAAGGTCATTTTATCCGCTATGAAGCCGAAGTTTTGGGGAAAGATAATCAAACCCTAACCATTGATTTTTCCCTCCGTCCTGTCTTCGATCGCACCGGCGCTGTTACGCTTTTAATTCCAGAAGGTCGCGATATCAGCGTGCTAAAACAAGCCGAAAGAGAGTTAAAACGAGCCAAAGAAGCCGCCGATACAGCGAATCAGGCAAAAAGTATCTTCTTGGCAAATATGAGCCATGAATTGCGGACTCCCCTCAACGCAATTTTAGGGTTCTCGCAACTGATGGGTCATGCCACGAATCTATCAGCCGAACAACAAGAAAACCTCAGCATTATTCGCCGTAGCGGAGAACATTTATTAACGCTCATCAATCAGGTTCTTGACCTCTCCAAGATTGAAGCCGGACGCATGTCCCTCAATGAAAGCAAATTTGACCTTTATCAGTTGCTCAACGATTTGGAAAATATGTTTTCCTTAAAAGCGCAAGATAAAGGGTTAGAGTTACTCTTTAATCGAGATGCAAATCTTCCTCAATATATTGGCACGGATGAACTAAAATTACGGCAAGTTTTGATTAATTTAATCAATAATGCAATCAAATTTACAGACTCCGGTCGCATATCTGTTAATGTCAAAAAGCCTTATGCTTCGTTTGACGATCGCGCTCCGGTTGTCCTAACCTTTGAAGTAGAAGATACAGGTGTAGGCATTTCTCCAGACGAACTCGATCAAGTCTTTCAACCCTTTAGACAAACCTCCTCTGGACAAAAAGTTTCAGAAGGAACGGGTTTGGGACTCACCATTAGCCATCAATTTGTCTGGTTGATGGGTGGCGAAATGAGCGTCTTGAGTCGGGGAAACTTCTTTACACCGGGGAGTTTTGTCAGAAAGTTAAATAGTCCGCAATTTTCTAAACCGGGGACTACCTTTAAGTTTACGATTCAAGCTCAGATTGTGAATCTCAGCGAATTGGCAGCCCCCAATCAAGATAAGCGAGTGATTGGACTTTCAAGCGATTTGCCTCCCTATCGTTTATTAGTCATTGATGATAACGATCTCAACCGTCAATTATTAAGAAAGCTCTTAGTTCCTCTGGGTTTTGAACTCCAGGAAGCAATTAATGGCCAAGAAGGGTTAGAGGTGTGGGAAAGTACCTCTCCCCAATTAATTTGGATGGATATCAGAATGCCCATTTTGAATGGGTATGAAACCACTAAACAAATTAGATCCAAAGAAGAACAAAAACGCATTCCTTCTCATTCTCGGACTAAAATTGTAGCTTTAACTGCGAGTGCTTTAATGGAAGATAAAGCCGCTATTTTTACAGCAGGATGCGATGATTTTATTTGCAAACCCTTTCAAGAATATGAGATTTTTGATGCCTTGCAAAAGCATTTAGGTGCCTCTTTTATTTATGAAGAGATTTCCAATCTGGATCGAGACGATTCTCCAGAAATTGAGAGTTTAACTGCGGCTGATTTTGCCGATATCTCCTCAACTTGGGTTAAAAATTTCTCGCAAGCGCTGATAGAAGGAGATTTAGAACAGCTTGTTGAATTAGCAGAAGCTTTAAAAGCAACCCATGAAGGGCTAGCAAACGCTTTGCTACCTTTAATTAATCAATATGAATTTGAAGAATTACTCACCCTTATTCAAGCTGTAGAGACATCAAGCGAGAATGCCTCTACGCTTTAAGTGTAAGGTTAACGATGGGCGATCAATTGCTGGCGTAAAGTATCAGGATTAGCGAATAATTCCGCTTGCGCGATCGCAGTTTGTTCTTTTGTCGCCATCCACTTGAATTTTACCGTTTCGCTGGCGGCTTCCTCATCCCCCAGAATTAAACAGGCAACCGCCCCACTTTTATCAGCGCGGGCAAACTGTTTCTTAAACGCCGCCCCGCTTAAATCTAACTCCACCGAGAACCCCATTTGACGCAGCTTATTAGCAAGTTGTAGCGACTGCATTTCCGCCACTTCTCCCCGCGAAACCAGGTAAAAATCAACAACTTTAGCAGGGGTTTGTTGAATTTGCTGCAACAAAATCATCAAGCGTTCTAAACCCATCGCCCAACCCACGGCGGGCGTTTGGGGACCACCCAATTCTGCAACTAACCCATCGTAACGTCCGCCACCACAAACCGTTGCTTGCGCCCCCAAATCATCCGATTGAATTTCAAAGGCGGTATGGGTGTAATAATCTAGGCCTCGGACTAAACGCGGGTTAATTTGATAAGTAATACCCAATTGAGTCAGGAGTTGCTGAACCTTCTCAAAATGATGCTTGGAGTAATCGCTGAGATAGTCTAACAAAATCGGTGCATTCTGGGTAATTTCTTGCGTCCGCTGGTCTTTGCTATCTAAAATCCTGAGAGGGTTTCGGGTTAAGCGATCCTGAGAATCCTCATCTAAATCATCTTTATAGGGCGTTAAATAGTCAATCAAAGCACTGCGATAGGCAGCGCGATCCTCTGGGCTTCCCACCGAATTGAGGTCTAGTTTCAGGTGTTTTAAGCCCAACGCTTGTAAGATATGCGTAGCTAAAGCAATAACCTCTGCATCCGCACGGCTATCCGCACTCCCTAACACCTCAACGCCAAGTTGATGAAATTGCCGCTGGCGTCCAGCTTGGGGGCGTTCGTAGCGGAACATGGGGCCAGTGTACCACAGGCGCTGCACGCCTTGGGTGTGTAAGCCTTGTTCGATGTAAGAACGGACAACACCTGCCGTTCCTTCCGGGCGCAGGGTAATAGAATACGGATTGTCCCCGCGACTGGTGAAGGTGTACATTTCCTTCCCTACCACATCCGTGGCTTCGCCAATTCCCCGCGCAAACAGTTCCGTTGCTTCAAAGATGGGGGTGCGAATTTCTAGATAGCTGGCGTTAGCTAGAATTTGGCGGGCGGTTGCTTCCACAAATTGCCAGTAATTCACCTCATCTGGCAAAATATCGCGCGTTCCGCGTAATGCTTTAATAACTCCCATCGCTGTTTAATCGTTAAATTAATATAAAACCCAAAAAGACTAGCGTTCGGGTTCGAGAGGTTCCCAAGCGCCATAGCGATCGCCATAATACGCTAAAATCTGTTCCACGCGCGATCGCGCCTCAGCAGAAAGATTTTCGGGATATTCGATCCACACCCCTCCTACCTGGCTTTGACGGTATTCAAACGTCTTGGAGGTTTGAGGTAACAAACCCGCCTGCACTCCCGTCACTTGGCGCAAATGGGCCTCAACTTCCCGGTATACCGCCAACGGTAACTGGGGACACGCAAAAACCTGGCGCGATGCCGGATGGCTAACCGCTTGCATCATCTCTTGATTCACAGCTTAAAAGTCCTCTGGGTGATGTTCCTGACTAACGGGATGGTTAACGGATTGGGTAGAATGATCGGGTAACACGCAACAGTTCCACTGATCGATACAAACTTTCCCTTGCTGAAGCGCCCAAAGCACCAAGGCAGTCCGATTGCCTGTGGCGGTCTTGGTCAAAATATTACTGATATGGTTATCTACAGTCCGCTTGCTGATTTCCAGCTTTTCAGCAATGTTCTCATTGGTTAAGCCTGCCGCTACCAATTCGATGACTTGCAGTTCGCGATCTGAGAGGGTTATGGAAGATCCAGACTCGCCACCAGCCATAATTATTCACGTCTTTAGTATATCTACCTATTAATATCTTATAGGTAATCGTATCTGAAGTGGAAAAAGTCAATGATTGATAGGATTTTATCAAAGTTAAAAAAACGATGGATTTGGGCATTCGTGTTGATTAGCTCTATTCTTTGTATGAATCTGCCCGTTTTTGCCCAAGATTTACCTCAAGCCACAGGGGGTAAAGAACAGACAGCACAGTCATCCCAGACTCTCCGCCTCAATCTAGACGCCAGTACGATTCCCGCCGAGAAGGTAAGCCAGTTTGCCAAAGCATATTTACAAGTCTTAGCATTAATCGAGGGTCAGCAAGCACAACTACACGCAGCGGAAACCGAAGTAGAGTTTCATCGCAAGGAACGCGAAATTCAAGACCAAGCGTTCGCAATTATTGAACAAGTTGGCTTAACAAAGTCAGAGTATCTCCAACTCCTCAATCTAGCAAATATCGACCCAGAGTTCGGCGAACGAGTCGCCGTACAACTTCAAGAAATTAGCAGCAAGTGAGTCATTGGAAGGAGTGCTGAGTGTAAAGTGCTGAGTGCTGAGTGGGTAACTGAGTGCTGAGTGGGTAACTGAGTAGAGTATGGAGTTATTAGAAAACTCCCCTTCTTCCCCCAACCCCTAACTCCCAACTCCCAACTCCCTTCTTCCCCCCATCCCCCCATCCCCCCATCTCCCCACCCTCTTCTTCCCCCAACTCCCAATTCCCAATTCCCAGATATAACCCTCAAGAAATGCTAAAGATAGATTTCGGGCCAGGCTCCTAGCTTGTAAGCTGTAGCTGAAGCACCAGAGAAGAGTACCTTATGAGCTATCCCCGCGTTCTGTGTTTGGGTGAAATCCTGTTTGATTGTCTTGCCGATCGAGCTGGACTGCCGTTAGAGGAAGTTCAGTCTTGGACGCCATATCCTGGGGGTGCCCCGGCGAATGTGGCTTGCGGGTTAGTCAAATTAGGGACAGCCGCCGGATTTATTGGATGCGTGGGTAGCGATCGCGCTGGGGACGATCTGGTTCAAGTTTTACAAGAGGTTGGGGTTGAAACCGCAGGGGTACAGCGCCATCCCACCGCGCCAACGCGCCAGGTTTATGTGACTCGTTCGGATAAAGGCGATCGCACTTTTGCGGGTTTTGGCGAAACGCCGACAACAGAATTTGCCGATGCGTTTTTGCAAAGCAATAGCTTACCCGTGGTTTGGTTTGAAAATGCTGATTTCCTGGTTTTGGGTACCCTAGAACTGGCTTATCCCCAAACCCAAGATGCGATCGCCCAAGCACTTAACTTAGCCGAACAATATAACGTCAAGGTGATTGTAGACCTCAATTGGCGTCCCATGTTTTGGCCTAACCCCGATGACGCCAAGCAACCCATTCTCAACTTGCTGAAATCGGCTGATTTTCTCAAGGTATCCGACGACGAGGCCGAACTCTTCTTTGGAACCACCGATCCGGGTGCCATTCAGTACCGTGTCGGATCGCTAGAAGGCGTGCTAGTCACCGCAGGCGATCGCGAAATTGCCTATTCCCTGGGAGAAAATGAAGGCAAGCTGACTGCGTTCTCCGTTGAACCCGTCGATACAACAGGCGCAGGCGATAGCTTTGTAGCTGGCTTCATTTATCAATTGTGTCAGCGGGGAATCAATAGCCTCAGCGATCCGCAAGTGGCTCAAGAGGTCGTCCAATTTGCTAGTGGGGTCGGGGCCTTAACCACTCTCAAACCCGGTGCAATTGCCGCACAACCCACCCTAGCCGAAGTCGAAGCCTTTTTAAGTCAAATTTCTGCTTGAACCACTTGCGGCGCTAATACGGCTTCTGGCTGGCTGCTGTTAATTTGACCGATCCCTAAAAACCGCCCATCCTCATGCTTCACCCGCACAAACCCATTGAGGTTGGGGGTATGAATTTTGATCGCTTGACCCTGGCACCAGCGTAAAGCCGCCGATGCGGGTAACACAACCATTCCCAAGTGTTTCAGCGCCAGATCGGGGGGAGTGAGTTCTAAACACTGTTCTTGGGTATTCGCTTCTAGGGTTTCTAGGGTAAGGCTTTCAGTTAAACTAAAACCGCTGCTAAACGTGCGCTGAAGGGCGGCTAGCGTTCCGCCAACCTGCAAGATTTCTCCGAGATCCCGCGCAATGGAACGGATATAGGTTCCGGGCCCGCAGGCGATCGCCACATCCAATTCAGCAAACTTACCCGAACGCCAATCTTTAACCGCGATTTCATGCACTTCTACAGTTCTGGCTGCGACTTGAATGTCCTCCCCCTTACGCGCCAGATCGTACAAGCGCCGACCTTCGACTTGAATGGCGCTATAGTTGGGGGGAATTTGTTGAATTTTGCCTTGAAACTGACCGAGAACAGCCTCCACATCCTGTAAAGTGAGGCGATCCGCCTCCGCGATCGCGATCGCCTCCCCTTCCAAGTCATCCGTCGTCGTCCGCACCCCCAAACGAATCGTAGCCAGATACGCCTTATTCTGAGGCAGAAACTGCAACAAGCGCGTCGCCTTCCCCACTGCGATCGGTAAAACCCCCGTAGCTGCCGGATCGAGCGTCCCCGCATGACCCACGCGCTTAATCTTCAACAACCGCCTCACGCGCATCACGCAATCATGAGACGTTAAACCCGCTGGCTTATTAAGGTTGACAAACCCGAAAATATCTTGATTCATAGGGGGGAAGAAGAAGGGAGTTGGGAATTGGGAGTTAGGGGTTGGGGGAAAGAGGATGGGGGGATGGGGAGGTGGGGAGATGGGGGGAAGAAGGGAGTTGGGAGTTAGGATTTGGGGGAAGAAGGGAGTTGGGAGTTAGGATTTGGGGGAAGAAGGGAGTTGGGAGTTAGGATTTGGGGGAAGAAGGGGAGTTTTCTAATGACTCCATACTCTACTCTGTTCCCCACTCGGAACACTGGCACCAAGTACGCTACAGAACTCGAAATGAGCGCACTCTCTTTCCCCCCACCTCCCCATCTCCCCATCCCCCCACCCTCTTTCCCACTCGGAACTCGGAACTCGGAACTGGCTACTCTTTCCCCCACCTCCCCATCTCCCCATCCCCCCACCCCTTTCCCCACTCAGCACTCAGCACTTTACACTCAGCACTCAGTACCCACTCAGCACTCAGCACTTTACACTCAGCACTCAGTACCCACTCAGCACTCAGCACTTTACACTCAGCACTTAGAGAAGCACTCAGCACTTTACACTCAGCACTCTATTAAAGAGCGCCTTCTGGAATGGGGGGAAGTTGGGTGAGATCGAGGGATTCGATCAGGTAGAGGGGGAGAGTGTCTTGACTGAGCGATCGCGCCATTGCTGCGCCTAGAAATGGGCGATAGGCAGGCTGATTAGCAATATACGTCTTAAAGAAGGCCAAACTCAAGGCTTCCATGTAGCGGCGGGCTAAAACCGGATCGGGGCCAATGACGGCGGGGGGTAGCGGAATATCGTCGGGCCCTTCTTGGAGGGTGGAAAAATGGGTTCCGCCTTCTAGCAAGACGAGATATTTATCAATATTTTCGTTTAACCAAGCGAAGGGTAAAACCTGTTCGGGGAGCATTGGTGCAACGGTATCGGCGCTTCCGGTAACGATCGCCACGGGAATCTCAATTTGCTGCATCCCGCTTTCTCCAAGGATGCGGCTAGCAATGGGGTTAATGGCGATCGCGGCTTTGACGCGCGGATCGCGGGTTTCGACCTGAGTTCCCAATAACTCTAAGGCCCGACATTGCAGCGTTAGCGATACGTTCCAGGTGCGACGGGTGAGGTTACAGTCGGCCAATAAACGCTCGAAATTAATGGGGGCCCCTCCTAGGGTTAGCGCCGTATAACCGCCGAAGGATTGACCAACAACGCCAACTTGTTCGAGATTAAGTTGTCCGGGACTAGCAATTCCGGCTGCGGATAAGCGCGTCAATTCGTCTAACAGAAATTGAATGTCGAGGGGACGGTTGATAAATTCGGCAGGTTCGGCCACTTCAGCGGCTAAACCGCGCACTAAGGCCTCGCGTTGGGCGACGCTGCTGCCTAAATGTTCGGGAACGGCTACCGCAAAGCCATGCGAGGCGAGATGTTGGGCGAGATATTCATAGGTAAGGCGATCTGAACCTAAACCGTGAGAAATGACCACAACAGGAATCATCCCGCTTTGACCGATGGGAAGATACAGATCGGCTGGATAAGTCCGGTTGCGGCGCGGATCGCTCAGGGTTAGGGTCTGCTTGCTCCATTGGTTGGGGCCAACTCGCCGCACATCTGGGAGTACGTCAAAGGTGGGCGATGGGGTGGTGAGGCTTGTGGCTTGCTGTTCTCCGAGGGCAGCTTGCGCGATAATTTGGGCGCTCGTCTGTCGGGTTTGGGCGATCAGGGTTTGCAGTTGTTGGGCGATGTTGAGGGCGGCTTGGAGGTTCACTCTTAAGCCATTGGTGGGGTATTGGTGGAGAATGTTTAACAGGGTTAAGCCTTCCGGTTGGGCCGCAGCTAAGATCAGGGCGGCGCGGAGGGCATAAAAGCCGCTTTGACGGGCTTCGGTCTGAATGACTTGGCCGAGACGGTCAAGGAGAACTTGTCCTTGGGGAGAATAGAGAAATTGCGCGATCGCCACTGGTGTTGCATCAATGCGCGTCAGGAGAATTTGCCGCAGTTGCTCTAACTGTTCCGGGGTGAAATATTGGGTATAAACGGCGAGGTCTTCATCAACGATGCCCTCTCGCGCGTAAGCTTCTAGCGCGCTCACCGAGATCGATCGTTCTAGAATTGAAAAGGAAACATAAACGCGTTCTGCACTGCTGGCTCGCTGCGGCATCAGTGCCACTGTGCTAGCCATCAGCGATAAAGAAGCGAGAAAAATGGCTTTTCCTTGGGCTGCTGTCTGGAAAAATCTAAGCATTGGGCTGACTCCCCTAAAATCCCGCCAGGACTGTCCTTTTACGCTAACTTGAGATTTGAGCGATCGGCACCCAGACTCAGAATAAAGCAAATCAGGTTCGATCCGGAGTTGGGGGGCAAAAGTCAGAAGGTAGCGAAATAAAGGCTTGATTTTAGATTAAATTAGACCTGAATTTCCCAATTCCTGTTTTGCTGGAAGTTCGCTACATTTTGCAAGCTCAATCTCATATTGCGTGCAGTAGCGGTTCGGTATGATAGGAAGGTCACAATGTCTCTCGCCCGGAGTTTTCTATGGCTCGGTACACTTGTTTCTTTACGGTTGCACTTCCCATCGACAATCTCCGGCAGTCGTTAGTTGAGATTCTCGAATCGTGTAACTTTGACATGATCTACGATACTGGAGACTACATGATGGCTCGTGAAGTCCCCGGACAAGTTCCTTTTGCCAAGTTGGTGACGGTAGAGTTGCTGATTGACAAAACCAAGGCAACGCCTACTGAATTGCAAATGAATTTGGTAATGAAAAATGAGGAACTGCCTCTTCAACTCAACAACCACTGCCGTCAAATGTTTGATTTAGTCAGTCATGCGATCGCCGAGACCCATCACTGGCAAGTTATTGAAAGTGTGGCGGGTTAATGAGTTGGCACGACGAATTGCATGAACACCGCTAACCCCATCCGGCGATCCAGAGAGTCGCCCAAACGCAGAAAATCGACCTATTCCTCTGGTTCGCCAACCATTCCCGGACTAATTAAGGTAATGTCAAATTCATCGGGGGGCGAGGTCACGATCGCATCTCGCTTCAACGAATAATAAATGGCCCTGACCTGCGGGCCAAAAACCACTTCATCTTGGTTTTGCAGGTCGTGGGTCGGGAGTTTGCGACCGTTGACTAAAATCCCATTGGCGCTTGCTTTGCCTTTAAGATTGCCATCCACAATTCGGTAATAGCAGGAACCATCGTCATTCGGCAGTCTAACCAGGGTCGCGTGTCGGCGCGAGACAAACTGAGAGACTAGACGAATATCACACTTGGCGTCTCTGCCGATAGAGTAGACGGGGGCCTCTAACAGAAATTCTCTGCGGCCTTTATCGTCTTCAATAATAAGCAGATGGGTCTGATGAGGTGCTAGAGGCATTGAACCAACCATGAGAAGTGCGAACGTCAAGGACCTTTACTAGAATGAGTTGGAGTTTAGCCAGTCTGAATGAAGATTGCGTTAAGCAGTTGGGGCGATGGGATGGGATGAACGTATTCTTACCGATCGACTCTGGACTCTCAACTCTATCGAAAGACAGAGAATCGGCTAAACTCCGAAACTTTAGGCTTGTGAGCTTGCCCCTTTCTAATTTAGCTTGCCTGGGTCAGCGCTAGAGATCGGGACGCGTCGCAAGAGTAAAGAGTTGGTCACGACGCTGATCGAGCTAAAAGCCATTAATGCACCCGCAGAAGATGGCGCTAGTATAATCCCGTAGAGGGGTAATAGCAGGCCCGCTGCAATGGGGATGCCTAACAGGTTGTAGGCAAAGGCCCAAAACAGGTTGTGTTGAATTTTATTAAAGGTTGCCCGTCCGAGGCGAATGGCGGCCACCACATCGGTGAGGCGATCGCGCATCAGAACCATTTCGGCAGTTTCCATTGCGATCTCGGTTCCGGTTTGCAAGGCGATACCCACATCGGCGACGGAGAGGGCGGGGGCGTCGTTAATACCATCGCCCACCATTGCCACAGAATGGCCTTGGCTTTGGAGAGATTGAACGATCTCGGCTTTGCCATCGGGTTTGACTTCGGCGAAGATGCGAGAAATACCCAGTTGTTGGGCGATCGCATTAGCAGTGGTGGGGCGATCTCCGGTCAGCATCACCACGTCTAAACCCAGTTGTTGGAGTTGCTGAACGGTAGTTTTGGCCTCTTCGCGCACCCGATCGGCGATCGCAATAATTCCCCCAAATTGGTCAGCAATGGCGATATAAACCACCGTTTTCCCCTCGGCTTCCAGGGTTTGGGCTTGAGTAGACCAGGGTTCGGGAATTAATATTTGATGTTGCGTTAACCAGTCTGCCGTTCCCAGGCGGGTGAGTTGCCCGGAAACGAGGGCGCTAACCCCAGAACCCGCTTGAGTTTGAAAGGCTTCAGCGGCGGGAATTTCTAAATCTTGGGCGGCTTGAATAATGGCGTTTGCTAAGGGGTGGTTGGTTCCCTGTTCGACGGCGGCGGCGAATTGGAGGAGGGTTTGGGGTTCGATCCCTTCTATACTGAGGCAATCGGTAATCGTGGGTTGTCCGGTGGTGAGGGTTCCAGTTTTATCGAAAACGAGGGTTTGAACTTGGTGGACTTTTTCGAGAACATCCCCCCCTTTAATTAAAATTCCCTGTTGCGCCCCTAACCCGGTTCCCACCAAAATGGCGGTTGGGGTGGCGAGTCCTAACGCGCAGGGACAGGCGATGACTAAAACGGCGATCGCTAACTTTAAACTCAACAATAGGGGCTGCGTCGGGTGGGCAGAATGCGCCATTGTTCCCAGATCGTGCAGCATCCAGGTGGAATGGTGGGTTAAGACTTCCGGCCAGAGGGGAATACCGATGAAATACCAGAAACTAAAGGTAAATAGCGCGATCGCCATCACCCCATAGGCAAAATAACCCGCTACCGTATCGGCTAACTGCTGTACGGGGGCTTTACGAGTTTGGGCTTCTTCAACTAAGGCGACAATTTGGGCGAGGGTGGTTTCCTTTCCGGTACGGGTAGCCCGGATCGCGATCGCCCCCGACTGGTTAACAGTACCCGCCGCCACCCGATCGCCCGGTTGTTTGGCAATGGGGATGGATTCTCCGGTTAGCATGGATTCATCAACGGTGGTTTCCCCCGCCATCACTTCCCCATCCACCGGGATCTTCTCGCCAGGGCGAACTTGCAGCAAAACCCCCACCTTAACGCGATCGGCGGGAATTTCCATCACCTGGTTGCTGTTGGGCGAGTCCCCTTCCACAATTAACCGCGCTTTTTTGGGTTGCAGTTCCAATAATGCCCGTAATTCCGTCGCCGCTTGAGTTCTCGCCCGCTGTTCTAAGGTACGTCCCAGTAAAATAAACCCCAAAAGCATCACGGGTTCGTCAAAAAAGCATTCCCATCCCAGTTGCGGAAAGACTAACGCCACGGCACTGGCCAGATAAGCCGAAACCGCCCCCAATCCCACTAAAGTATTCATATTGGGGCTATTGTGGCGCAACCCCTGCCAGCCATCCACGACGATCGCACGTCCGGGAAATAGGAGGGCGAGGGTGGCAAGTCCCCCATGAAACCAGATATTGGTTAAGGGGTAAGCATTGCGGCTGAGATGACCGATAACCGACAAAACGATTAAAATGATCGCGATCGCCAATTGTTGCAGTTGTTGGCGTTCCTCGGCTTGTTTGCGGGCTGCTTTCGCCTGGAGATCCGTCTCGCTTTGTAGAGAATGCGGTTGGCTGGGAAATCCAGATTTTGTTAACTTCTCGGCGATCGCTTGCGGATCGGTTCCCGCTTCGCATTCAATAGCCGCAACTTCAGTAACAAGGTTCACGCAGGCGGAAATTACGCCGGGATGTTGCGTCAGTTGTTTTTCTACGGCTTTGACGCATCCCGCACACTTCATTCCCCCAACGTCTAGGGTAAGGGTTTGGTTAGCGGTGGGTTGCGGTTCGGTTGCAGTCTTGGGCAAAAGTTGCATATCTAAGTGCTGAGTTTAAAGTGCTGTTGCGCTAGCTTCTATGAAATAGTGTACTGAGTGGGTTCTTCTAGGGTGAGTCGTCAAAAGGACGAATACAGCGAGTTACGGTGCATTGAAAGACAAGGAAAAGGAGATGCGATCGACCCAATTCTATTGTCAATCTCGTTTTTGTCGTTCTACTCCCATGCTAAAGCAGCGGACGCATTGGTTAGAACAAACAGATTTGAGTGAAGAGGTTCTGATGGAACATCTCGACTCGCTTCATTGCCTTGGCGGTTGCTATACTAACCCCTGACTCAGAAACTTGCTACCCTTCGTCAAGTCTGCTGGCAACCGAACTTTGCACGCTTCTCCATCCTATGCTTCAGTATCGGATAAAATTTGTAGGCGAACCGTGCGATCGCCCATTTCATCCATTGGAACTTCAATAACATCGTTGGTGAGGTTTTCTAGGCAACTTAATAGCGATCGCAGATGGGGGGTACTTGCACCCGTATCGACGTAGAGGCGATCGGCGACATTGCTCAACCGCTTCCAGGTGTTGTAGAGTTTGACCATTGCCTGTTCGAGTTGGGCGGCTTGTTTCACCACTTCCGAAGCCGTACTCAAACACCCCAAACGCAAAGCTTCTTCTAAGGCTTTTTCTAGATTAATATCCGATTGATTTAAAGCTTGAACTTGAATCGCAGCGTCTAAATACTTGGCGAGATACCGTGCATCAGTAGTAGCTTGTTTAACCGTATCTACATCCGGGTTTTCGGCAACTTCTTCTTGAATCGCCGTAATGTGACTATCGGGCAGCTTACCCAATTCTTTCACCAACGGGGCCAAATAGCGAGGGGGCATCGTTCCGGCGGCGGCTTTTTGCTTCACTTCATCCGGGAGGAGATCCGAAGACATCGCCGTCCATTCATCCGCCAGTTGTCGCACTTCCCTGCAAGTAATGCGATCGCCCTTTTGGGCCGCTTCCGTCACCAATTGTTGCACCTCTGGAGCCGATTTAGCCGTTTCCAGAAAGGCACGTTTGCTAAAATTTCTTACAGCTTCGGGTTGTAAATGCCCTTCCTCAATTAAAGTATCGGCACTATTCGCCAGTTGAATCAGCGAGTACGCCTGACTTTTAGTAATTTCCCGTTGCTTCAACCAGTTGAGAAACCCGGTTCCCCTCCCATCGCCGCCTTTCTTTTCGCGATCGCGGATCGCCCGCAAAATTCGCCCCCGCCAAATTTCAGTCTGCAAGTCAAAGCGATCGCACACTAACCAAGCATTATCCAGCCTCTGCTGAAATTCATGCTCCGAGATCGCCTCATCTTCAGGATCGGGAAGTTCAAAGTCAAGTTGGGGTTGTTCTTGCAAAACCGCAACCAGTTCTGTATCGGAAGGAGTCTGAACCATTACCACGCGGGAACGACGGCTGAATCATTATACTCAGTGCTGAGTCAAAAATTCCGACTCCCTCACAACGAATGTACTTTGGTCGCGCTGGTATAATAAGCGGGCTAGTGTTTCATAGGGATCAATACTTGTGGCAAGTCTGTCAAGCGTCTCTGGCATCACTCCTGAAGTTAAAAGTGACGTTCTTAGGGAAATTGAAAATCTTGACAAACAGCTACAACATCATTTTCAAACTAAGTTTTTATTTCAACCTGAACTTACTAGATCGTTAGTCAGTTTTCAAGCTAACAAAACAAGACCTATTTATAGATGGTATAAGTACAAAGAAGCATTCTCTGCTTCTCTTGTTGAGCTTTTGCTTCAAAAATACGGGCTTAATCAAGGCAAAATACTGGATCCTTTTGCAGGTAGTGGAACGGCTTTGTTTGCTGCTATTGATTTGGGACTTGATGCCGATGGTATTGAATTGTTACCCATTGGTCAACAAATCATTGAAACGAAAAAGGTGCTCAATACAGAATTTATAGCCGATGATCTTGCACGTCTCAAGACTTGGTTAAGTTCCCAGATATGGAAACAGACCGATCAAAAGTTATGCTTGCCAGAATTTAGAATTACAAAAGGGGCTTATTCTACAGAACATAAAAGAGCAATTGAGCAATACCTCGGAGCCTGTTATCAGGAAAATGAAAGAGTTCGAGAAGTTTTACTTTTTGCTTTACTTTGCATTTTAGAGTCTATAAGCTACACTCGCAAAGATGGGCAGTATCTTCGTTGGGATTATCGTTCCGGTCGTAGGCAAGGAAAAAATCCTTTCAATAAAGGTGAAGTCTTAGAATTTGATTTCGCCATCACTAATAAAATTAACGAAATCATTGATGACTTAGAACCTCCTACGCATCAGACAGAGCTTTTTTCCGTTAAGAGAATGCAGGGTAAAATCAATCTTTACAAAGGCTCTTGTCTCAAAATACTACCATCTTTATCTGATGCAACTTATGATGCTGTTATCACGTCTCCACCATATTGTAATCGATATGACTACACCCGCACCTATGCATTAGAGCTTGCCTTGTTAGATATATCTGAACAGGGAGTAATTGATCTACGACAGGAAATGTTAAGTTGTACAGTCGAAAATCGCTCAAAAGATTTATTGAATATTAATCAAAATTGGAACTTGGCAATAGAGGCTGCAAATTCACAACCTTTATTGCAAGCCATTCTAAGTTATTTAGATAATCAGAAACTTCAGGGGGTATTAAATAACAATGGAATACCCAGGATGATTAGAGGTTACTTTTATGAAATGGCTTGCGTCATACAAGAATGTTCTCGCGTACTCAAACCTGGGGCACTGTTGTTTATTGTCAATGACAATGTGCGTTACTCTGGCATAAGTATTTCAGTAGATATGCTTCTCTCTGACTTTGCAGAGAAACTAGGTTTTATAGTTGAAAATATTCTCATTTTACCTAGCGATAAGGGTAACAGTAGCCAGCAAATGGGAAACTATGGGCGCGATCCTTTAAGAAAGTGTGTTTATGTATGGAAAAAAATATAACTTGATCTCATGAATGTTTACCGTAATCATCTTCAGTCTAGCGATGATCTGGTCACAACGTATGAAGCAACTCGTGCAGGCTTTGTAGCACTTGCACTTGAGAAGAATCGACGGGCTACCCCTTATGTCGCGGAAGCGCGAGCACTCCAGGAAGCAGCAAGTCAAGCTAAAATCCCTAGTGATTTATTAAGCATTCAGGGTATCGGGATGGGATTATTAACTGCGGCAGGATTATCTGATAAGTCTCTTGCTCATTTGATGCCAGAGGATAAAATCGATGCAATCAATGGTCTAATTAGAAATTTTCTTGAGCCAGCAGGTGCAAGTTTCGTAGAAGAATTAGTTTTTAGATTTTTGTTGACTCGTGGTGATACCCTTGGTGGATCAATGCGTAATGCTGGTGGAGCTTTGGCACAAAGGAAACTAACTCGTGCAATTCTTTCAACACTTATAATTGCAGGTCAAAGATATCATTGGCAACATTCAAAGAGCAAGAGGTGGATAGCAATGACAAACGACGATACAGAAATTGAATTGTCTTTACGTGGACTTAGTTGGGAAAGTGAACTTGGTAGGCGTACACTGATTTATAACCTGAATATTCCATTAGTCAAAAGTAATGTAGACCTTTGTCTCTTTAATCTTGCGCCAGAAGCCTTACCAGCTAATAAATCAAGCAAAATTAAACCTATTGAAGTTGAGCCTTACACAATCGCATTGGGGGAACTTAAGGGCGGAATTGACCCAGCGGGCGCAGACGAACATTGGAAAACAGCACAAGCCGCACTCAATCGTATACGACAAGCATTCGCAAATGCTGGTCATTCACCACTTACATTCTTTGTAGGAGCAGCAATTGAGAAAAGGATGGCAGGTGAAATTTGGAATCAACTGGAAAGTGGAATGCTTAGTAATGCTGCAAACTTAAATGAGGAGAACCAAGTTGCATCTATTTCTCGTTGGCTATGCAGTTTGTAGAGTCAATAAATCTCTAACACTGCGGCGGTGAGGACAAAACAGAGATTATTGGTGGGAGTTCGAGGTTATCTGTTGTTGCTACACTTTACCGTTAGCAGAGCGTCAACTATCTCTTTAGCCTCCGAAGGTTAAAATATAAACTATGTCCTCAAATTCCTTATGACCCTAACCCTTAACCTGTCACCAGAGTTGGAGCAATATCTTTTGCAGGAAGCTACTCAACATGGGCTTTCTGTAGAGGCATTAGCATTGCAGCTTTTGACAAACTCTCTGTTGCTAAAACAAAAGCAAGCTGAAGCGGTCAATTTACTTCAATCTTGGCTAGATGATGAGGACGATGAAGAACAGCAGGAGACAGGTCAGTATTTAATTCAGGCTCTAGATGACGATCGGTTGTCTGAGCGCAAGTTGTTTCCGGCTGAGTTAAAGGGTATAACTTGGTGAGCCGAGTCATCGTACTAGACACAGGACCACTGGGTCTGGTCACAAATCCTAAGTTATCTTCTGAGAGTGCTGCTTGTGCTCAATGGCTGCAAGCCCATATTGCAGCAGGGGGTAGCTAGGTGCGATCGCGCGCTACCTTATTGTAGGGGAATCAAATCCAAGGGAATTGCTGATTGTATCGTAAACCACAAGGGGATTCGTGAAACCCAGAACCCCCCAATGTTTACGCCAGGGAGTGTCAACTAATAAACAATCTCATAATCTGTATTTTCAGAAGAATGAAGCTTCCAGTATTCTTCGGCAATGCGATCGCTGCTGTATTTGGGATCGTCTCCATTCACTGTGCCGCAGATGGTGACTGTTCCAATCTTAATGGGTGAGTCCTTGAGGGCCGCATGAAGCGTGTTCGCCAAGACACGAATCCCAGCTTTACCAATGGACAGCGACACAAAATCAGGTTGGGGATAGAGAGAAAATCCACCTCCAGTTAGCAAAATCGTGCCTCGCTGTTGCTGCTGCATGGCGGGTAAGACGGCTTGAATACACGCTATTGCCCCCGCGACATTAGCTCGAAAGTCATTCACAAGGGTGTCATAGGTTGTTTGTAAGATATTTTCCATCCGAGGCACAGCAGCATTGTAGATGAGGACTTCTGGCGTTCCCCATTGATTTTGAATGCTGGTGAAGGCTGTCGTGAGGGCGGCTTCCTCTCCAGCATCGGCCAAAAAGTAGTGAGAGGTAATCCCCTCAGCTTGCAGCGTAGCCTGGTAGCCCTTCAGTTTTTGCTCATTCCGAGCCAGCATAGCGATCGCAAATCCTTCTTGGGCAAACCGACGAGCGATCGCCATCCCATTACCTTCGCCCATTCCCACAATCACGCACAAGTCAGTCATATTGCTCCTTGAGGTTCTTACAAAATTCAACGTCTCGGATATAACCACCCCGCCAATAGCTTTGTCAGCCTTGGCATCACCACGTACGTCATCAATGTAGTTGTTAGAAAAATGAGAATCAGTAGGCGCGTAATACAGAGGGTAGCTGTGCCAGCCAACCTAGGGGCAGAAACATCAAAAGCCGATCGATCCCAAAAATGGCAAGGCTAGAAACCAGCACCATTTTGTAACGGGGTGGGGGCAACATTCCCGGCTTTGCAGGCAGCGTAAACCAGGTTTCCAACCCCGTAATAATTGAGAATGTGCCAGCATCTACTGTGAGGTTGCGAGCTTGAGTCAGGAACTGCTGGCGAACTTTGGAATGTTCCCACCGCTTCAAATTTTCTAAACGGTCAAACTTGAAGACAATTCGGTATTCGCTGTCATCGTTATGATTGGGGCGAAACACAGATGAGCCTAAATAACCTTCAAAGGTGCTGGCTGTACTGACGATCTGCTCTAGGAGTGCTTCAAATGCTTGCTCGTTACCCCTTCTAACCCGCTGCACCACATCCACTGTCACAGGAGGATCGGCGTGCATAGCTTCAGTCCTTCATTAACAAGGGTGCGCCGCTTACACCAACGGCTAAACGCACGACTTGTGCGGGTTCCACGCCCGTTGTTGGAGGTAAGAACATACCGCCGTTGTTAACCACATACAAATCAGTGTTGTGAAAGGCGACAGCCGTGCAACCCGTTACCCCCTGTTGAGCCTGGGCAATGATAGTGGTGCGGCGATCGCGATCGATGCGAATTACACTATTGTAAACATGGGTGGCTCCATAGAGATTGCCGTGGCTATCAAACGCAAAGTCATCAATGTTGGTTCCTTCGACCAAAATCTGCGGCTCTTGGGGTTTGAGGCTCTCATCTAGCGGAATCTGCAATAGCAGCATCCGTTGGGTATTAGACGCATAGAGACGATTGCCAAATCGCTTTAAGCCGTTGACGGCGGGAAATGCGCTGGACTCATCGCTACGAGCGAGCAGGGAATGCTCTAACCAAAGTTTGACAGTTTTGGTGGTGACATCAAACGACCAGATTGCACCTCGATAGGAATCAGCCATGAGGTAATAGCGAGCAGACAATGGCGCGATGCCGTTGAGAAACTGAGCTTCTGGTAAAGTTTGGAGAAATTGCACCTCGCCATCCGAGAGTAGGGCGACAAAGGGGACGCCTTCGACATTCCAGCCATTGACAAGGAACTGATTTGGCTCAATCCAGGCAATGCCGCTGACTTTCCCATCCAGATGCGCGTATGTTGTCAGATTACCGTCTGGATCTAGCTGGATGACTTCTCCAACTTCGTGGTTAGTGAGATAGATATCACCGGATGGAAGAATCGCCAAATTTTCCAGAAATGTATTAACCGGAAACGATGCAACGGACTGGGCAGGCAGCAAAGCAACAGGCGAGTCCGCATAGATGGCAGGTAATTGCATTGTTTTTACCTCAAAACTAATCGACTGGCGATCGCTCTTTGTTGATTTCTACAGTCAGTCATCGGAATCTTTTTTTCCTGCCTCTAGAAAAGCTTGTTTAGAAATTAGGATAGTGGCAGAATCAGGACAAATCAAATTGATTGTAGAGATTTCTGATATCAATGAAATCGATTGACCTTGGGGCAGTTGATCTGAATCTTCTCGTTGCCTTCGAGTCGTTGTATCTCCACCAAAGTGTTACCCTTGCTGCTCAACGTATCCGCATTGGGCAGCCTGCGATGAGTGCGGCGCTGGGGCGATTGCGATCGCTCTTTAACGATGAATTATTTGTGCGGGTGGGCCGAGAAATGAAGCCGACGGCCAAAGCAGTGGCGATCGCTCCACAGGTGATGTCGGCTCTAGATACGATCCGAGGCACATTAGCGAGCTTGCAAACCTTCGATCCTGCCTCTTCACAGAAAACATTCACCGTCGCCACGTCCGATTATTTTGCCAGTATGATTCTGCCCGTGTTACTAGGCATTCTTAGACATCAAGCTCCGCAGGTTAATCTGCGGTTGCTCCCGGTGGAAAAGGAATCGCTGGTCAATTCAATTGAAAATGATACATTTGATGTGGCTGTGGGTACGTTCGCGAATTTACCGCCCTATATTCTTCAACAAACGCTTCTCTCAGAGCAATTTGCGGGTATTGTTCGTAGGGGTCATCCGGCGCTGGAGGATGGGGTTATCAGTCTAGAGAATTTTGTCAGGTTTCCCCATGCGTTATTTACTTTACGGCGCGATGAGATCGGGATCGTCGATCGAGCCTTGGCAAAGCAGGACTTAAAACGACGCATCGCCCTCACGGTTCCCTACTGGTTTGCTTTACCTTCGGCGATCGCTGCTTCCGATCTAATCGTAGCGATTCCCTCTTGTATGGCAACACATGTTACTCAGCACTATTGTCTCCAGGCATTTAATATTCCACTTGATTTACCGTCTTGGCCAATATCAATGGTGTGGAGTACGCTCAACGACCAGAACCCTGAAAACCTGTGGCTAAGACAAACCATTCAGCACGCTTGTCAAAGAATTGTTGAAGCTCGAAATATTAAAGAATAACAATCCCCCAAGCTTATAGAACTCATCCTTTTGCCATTGCTAAAACTGCATTTTGTCCGCCAAAGCCGAAACTGAAACACAGAATATTTTTGAGAGAATGGGAACTTGGGGAAATAAAGATTGGATGAGTTGAGCTTTGTTGCGATCGCCCTTGGGGATGCTGGTTCCGTGGGCGTGGATATAGTCAATATCTAAAGGGTGTAGCTGGCTGCGATACTAAGGTTTGGCAGATCTAAATACAAAGGTACTCTGCCTTACCGGGAAAGCTATAATTTTCTTAAGGGTAGAAAGGTATGAAGGATGATGTCCAATTTGAAGGAAATTGAAGCGGCAATACTTTCATTACCATCAAGTGAGTTTGAGAAATTAAGACTGTGGTTTCTCGATCTAGACTACGAACGCTGGGATAAGCAGATAGAGCAAGACATTGAAGACGGTAAATTAGAAGTGTTTGCTCAGGAGGCGATCGCTGAGTTTGAAGCGGGCCATTGCCGAGAAATGTGATGCACTACACAACACATTGGAACACACGCAGAATATGACAAGTTGATTGGCAAGTTATAAAACGCCATTTTACTTTAAATGCGATCGCGAACAAAACTTACTTCCAACCCTCTGTCAGCGCTAAAACTGCATTTTGTCCGCCAAAGCCGAAACTGAAACACAGGATATGTTTTAGGGGATGGGAATCAGCTTTTTTAACCAGGTTCAGATTGAACTCTGTTTCCTGCAACCCCACACAGGGGGGTAACACCTGTTCTTGTAGCGCCATTAGGGAAAATGCGACGCCTAGCGCCCCTGATGCGCCTAGGGTATGTCCGGTTGCGCCTTTGGTGGAACTGACGGGAACTTGGGGAAATAAAGATTGGATGAGTTGGGCTTCGTTGCGATCGTTGAGGGGGGTGCTAGTTCCGTGCGCGTGGATGTAATCAATATCTGAAGGGTGTAGCTGGCTGCGATCTAAACATTGCTGAATGGCTGCGATCGCACTTTTGCTCCCTACTTCCGGGGCGCTGACATGATAGCCATCGGCGCTGAAGCCAAAGCCGGAAATTTTACCGTAAATTCGGGCTTGGCGCTGTTGAGCCGATGCTAAAGATTCTAAAACTAAAATTGCTCCACCCTCGCCTAAAACTAGGCCTTCTCGCGCCTTGTCGAAGGGATAGCAGCCTGTTTTGGCACTGGCACCCATCCGATCGAATCCGGCTAGGGTAAGGGGCGTTATCGGGGCTTCTACTGCCCCTGCGAGGACTTGTTGAGATTGTCCGGTTTGAATCAGCAAGGCTGCTTGCGCGATCGCCCAAATTCCGGTTGCACAGGCGGCCATCGGTGCTAAAATCGCCCCAGTTGCGCCGATTTGCCTTGCGGCGACGATTGCGCCCATGTGCGGTAAGGTATCTAACCAGGAGTCAAGATTGGGGTTGTTCCGCAATTGCTCCCACTCGCCCTGATAGCTGCGACTTGAACCGAGAACTACAGAAAATTCGGGTAAGGGCGTCACTAACCCCGCATCGACTACGGCTTCCCCAACCGCTTTTTCAATTAAGGGCGTTAAATAACTCGGAATCGCCCCCACTAATGCCAGGGGACGGGGGGAAAGTTCGGGAAAGGGTTGGCGTACAGTAATGGCAGATTCGCCTGCTTTGAGTCGCCGCCAACTGGTTTCTAGCATTCCCAAGGCTGAGACTAAACCAATCCCGGTGACGACGACTTCCACAAGCGTTCGGCGATTATCTTTGCAAGTTTTCTAAGCCAGCAGTGACGGTAGCCGACTCAATGCGATCGCCTTGTTCGATCCGATCGATGACATCCATCCCACTCGTCACATACCCAAATACCGCATAATCGCCATCGAGGAACGGTAAATCGGATAGGGCAAAGTAGAATTGCGAAGAGGCAGAATCGGGATAGGGCGATCGCGCCATTGCTACGGCACCGCGCGTATGCTGTAGCTTGGGCGGATTGTTAATGCCCGCTGAAGGTAAGGTTTTGGAATAAACGGGTTGATTTTGTCCTTGGGGGACAATTTCTAGCGGGATATAACGGGATTGGGAGGTTTCCGGATCGGTAAAGCCACCCGTTCCTAACATACTTTCCGGGACGCTGGGATCTTTACTTTGCGGATCGCCCCCTTGAACGACAAAGGGTTCGGGTTGGCGGACAACGCGATGGAAGCTTAAGCCATCATAGACGCCGCGTTCGACTAAATCGACGAAGTTGCCAGCGGTAATAGGGGCATTCTCGCCATCGACTTCAATGGTGACAGGCGATCCTTTAATTTGCATGACAACGGTGGCTTTTCCGTTCAGACGCGGTAAATTTGCCGTCTGGGTTGCTTCGCTGGTGTTGGGTGCTGTGGCAGGATTTTCAGCTTGGACGCCACACCCCCCTGCTGTCAGGGCGATCGCAACAAGCAGGAAAGAAAACCAGCGCTTAAGCAAAATTTGCATAATCAATGTTCCTATCTCTAAACCCTCTATATCGAATGATTTTGGGGATGAGTGTTTCTGGGCGAGTCTCTACAGTCCTTCGAGAGGAACGCTCAGAAAACGGGCTAATTCGGCCCCTTGATTTTCCAAGTCCGACAGCGGTAGAGGCTGTCCGACGCGGGTCAGGGGAATTTGGGCGCGATTTTTCACCCGCAGGTAAATCGCCCGACGCGGGTTGATCCCTTCTTTGATATCCACGCGGATCGCCTGCACGTCTTCTAGGGGAAAGTCTACTTCCACCCGGCGATTTTTTCCGGGGAATCCCCACCGGAAAATCTGGGCTTTCCCGGTTTCCCGATTAAACTCGTTATAGCCGCCGCCTACGTCTAAGAGGATGGTGAGCCACAAATACAAGCTCACCAATAATCCCAAAACGCCATAAAATCCCATGACAATCCCTTGAGGAATGAAATTCAGCTCAGTGGGGTTGGCAAAGGGTAAAAGGTTGACTTGATAGTAACTTGAAAGACCCGATAGCAGGAATCCGCCACCGCCAAGGGTGATGACTGTCGCCCACCAGTAGTTACTAAAGCGGCGCGATCCCAAGATTTTTTGCCGTAAAACTCGGTTATCTGAGGAGGTGATTCGTGCCGTCATAGAACATCTCTAGATTTTGATAAAGTGCTGAGGGAGCTTTTATTATGGCATGTCTGCGATCGCCCAACCGAGGAACCCAGCGAGATCGAATTTTCTGAGAATCTGTATAACGGATTGTAAAATTTTTGAGATCAATTATTATAGTATCTACACGGAAAGGCTAATCCTGCTATGGATTTGCTCGCTATTTTCCTAAATCGCGCTAAATTAAGAAAAATTAAGTTACTGCTCGCTGAATTGCTCAACGTGCAGTAACGGGTGGATGATTCACCTAGGGAAAAAACTCCTACCCCTTGCCGTGTAGGAGTCGCTTTCAAAGCAATACACCTAGGTAAAAATGAGGATACCAGCTTTCCCTGTCAGAAACTGGTAGATTTCTTAAAAAACACAAAAAACATCCACGCTAAACATCTGGCAATGTTTGTAGACCAAGAGGGTTTAATTCGATGACCATAGCAGTCGGAAGCGCCCAGAGCCAAAGAGGATGGTTTGACGTTCTCGACGACTGGCTCAAGCGCGACAGATTTGTCTTCGTAGGCTGGTCAGGACTACTCCTGTTCCCCTGTGCCTACCTCGCCATTGGCGGCTGGTTGACCGGCACCACCTTCGTCACCAGTTGGTACACCCACGGGTTAGCCTCCTCCTACCTCGAAGGCGCGAACTTCCTAACCGTCGCCGTCAGCACCCCCGCAGATAGCATGGGACATTCCCTGCTGTTCCTGT
>NZ_MJGC01000083.1 GCF_001746915.1 Desertifilum tharense IPPAS B-1220 | reverse complement strand
GCGCAGAATCACCTGCAGCGGCGAGCCGTCCTCGGCATCGGTGACGCGTGGGTGTCCGACCAGCGCCGCGACCACGTTGGAGTCCGCACTGAAGCTGCCGTAGTAGCCGTACTCGCGATCGGCGATCAGGGCGGAATGCAGGCGCCGATCCGGGGTATCGCCCGGGGCGAGTTGCTCGGCCAGCTTGGACAGCTGATAGGGATCGAGATTGAGCATGCGACCGGCGGTATGGCCGCCGCGCGCTGCCGGCTTCTGCTCGTACAGCTTGAGCCGCAGGCTGCGCATGATGCCGTGGTCGGCAATCACCTCCACGCGCAGCTGGCTGAAGGCGGCGAGCGATGAGCCGCCTTCCGTCGTCGCCTGGATGGGTCTGAGCGCCGCGCCCAGCGCCTGCAGCGCGTTCTCCCAGGCGGGGCGCGGCTTGATCAGGCGACGCAGGTCGGGGTGCGATCGCGCCGGCGCATCCAAGTCCAGCAGGTCGTCGATCTGCCCCACCAGCCAGGCAAACCCGGCCTGTTGCGCACCCTCGCGCGCCTCGCCGAGGCGGACCCTGCACTGCTCGGAAGGCGCCAGCCCCAGCCAGTGGTTCAACAGGGCTACCCACCAGACGTCATCGACGCGGCTGCCCTTGGGCGGTGCGGGGAGCCGCGCGGCCGGAACTTCGCCCAGATACATCTGCAGGAAGCGCAGCCAGGCCTCGAAGCCGAAAACGCCCTCGAGCACGTCCAGCTTGTACTTGCCGCGACGCAGCTGCTCGCGTCGCTTCAGGTGCTGCGCATGCGCGCTGACGGAGAGCAGGGCGAGGTGCAGTTTGCCCATCAGCCCGATGGGCGCGTAGTGCGGCCCATTGAGCTTGCGCATTGCGAGGCAGGAGTGCTCATGCGCATCAAGCTGGGCGGCCGCCTGTTCGCTGTCTGCTTGCAGATCCGGCATGCCCTGCGCCTGCAGGCTGGCGCGCCATGCCGGCCCCAGGACGCTGGCATCGAAGCCAAGCGTGTCCATTTCTCCCACCTCGCCGCGCAGCAGGGCGTGCTCCAGCAGCGGAATCGTGAGGAAGCCGCGAAGCGCATCGTCCTCCCGCAGCCGCCCACAGGCCAGGGCCACGATCGATGATTCCTAAACCTCACCATTCAGGTTTCTGCATGAGATCCTTTTATCATTATCTGGGATTAACGATCGCGATCGCGCTAGGAGCAATCCTGCGTTTTACGCAACTAGATGCGAAACCCCTCTGGTTAGATGAGGTGATTACGGCTTTACTGAGCTTAGGGCGCAGTTATGACGTTCCTTTAGATACCCTTTTTCCCTTATCGGAACTCGCAGACTTATTTACCTTTAATCCAGCTACCACTTGTCCAGACATTGCTCAAGCTGTCACGGTACAATCAACCCATCCCCCGCTCTTTTTTTGCTTGATGCATTGGTGGTTAATGCACAATATCGGGGAAATGTCAATGGCTTGGCAACTGCGGGCATTACCGGCCTTAATTGGTACAGGTGCGATCGCGGCCGTTTATTATTTAGGACGAATTGCCTTTTCGCCAACGGCGGGATTAATGAGCGCTACCGTGATGGCGGTTTCCCCCTTTGGCATATATTTATCCCAATCTGCCCGACACTACACCCTTCCGGTACTCTTAATGACAGGAGCGCTGATTAGCCTGATTCAAATCAGCCAAAGCTTGCGTCGCAAAACAGCTATTCCCGTGCTTCCCTGTCTGAGTTGGGTACTGATTAATAGTATCGGCTTGCGCGTTCACTACTTCTTTCTATTAGGGTTTGTGGCTCAAGTTGTCACCCTAGTTGCGCTGATTATTAAACTTTATCCTCGCACCATTTCCTTAAGCAAAACCATTCTTCCCTTGGGATGCTGCGTGCTTCCCATTGTCAGCTTTTTGCCTTGGATACCTACATTCATCGAGCATTTTAGCCGCCCCGAAACCAGTTGGCTACCCCAACCGCATAATATCGCCCCTTTGTACCAAATTTTTGCCGGTTGGGTACTGATGACCATTATTTTACCCGTCGAGGATCAACCGTGGTGGATTGCTGTTCCTAGCGGTATCGCCATGCTTGTGTTTACCGGGTGGTTGTGCAAAACTGCGATCGCGGGGATGCGCCAGCTAAAATTTACCTTACCAGTCAGGCGTTTATCCTTATCCTCAAAATCTCTCGGTGCTTGGATACTGGTTTATTTTACAGGCTGCGTCTTACTGCAATTTCTAGTTATTATCTATATCCTGAAAAAAGATATTTCCCTAGTACCGCGCTATCACTTCGTTTATTTTGCCAGTATTTGCACCTTACTGGGCGCGAGTCTTTGGAAAACTCCCAAATCTGTAGAAGCCTTGCGTCACAACCGCTGGTTGTCGCATCCCCTAGCCATTGTCGCCGGTGTTGGAATCATTAGCGGGTTGTGCGTTGTTTCCGACTTAGCCTTCCAACAACCCTTTCAACCCCGCGCTGTCGCACAACGTCTCAGCAGCGATACCAGCATTCCCCAGGTGAGTGTGGTACAGGTGCAAAATCTCCAGGATATTGCATTAGGCTTAAGCTTTGCGCTAGAAACCCAAAAGGTCGATCCAACCGCAGAAGGGTATATGGTTATCGTAGAGCGATCGCCCGATTTCCACATCGTCTGGGATAAGCTGGCTGAGTTGTCTTCCTTTCCGCCTCCCCCCCTCAACCTCTGGATTTTTGCACCCGGAATGAGACGCCAAGAATATTTATCCGATTTCCGCCTCAAAAATCAAGCCCTCTGCACTCTAGATCCTAACGAACTCCACCAAATCGGCATCCCCTATGGTCGGTATTATTGCGAGTAGAAGAGAGGGGGAAGAAGGGAGTTGGGAGTTAGGAGTTAGGAGTTGGGGGAAGAAGGGAGTTGGGAGTTAGGAGTTGGGGGAAAAAGAAACAGGAAAACTTGATAACTATCAACTCAGCACACCGCCACGCGGAAGCAAGCTACAGCACTCCTTATCCCCCCACCCTCTTCCCACTCAGCACTCAGCACTTTCTACTCAGCACTCTCTTCCCACTCAGCACTTTCTACTCAGCACTTAGTTACAGACGGCGATACTCCCAGGGTACAACGAATTTGGGGTCTTGCCAGACGCCTTTTTTCTGGCTTTTGGCGGTGGCTTCGGCGGCTTCGATTAAGGCGGCGCTGGGACAATTTTTGAGATAGGGGCGATAGACTAGGGCTAACCCTTCGCTGACGAGAACTTCTTGGATGAAGGTGCCGTTTCTGAGACGGACTTCGCTGATTTTACGACCATAGCGATCGCTATCGGTAATTGTCAAGACAACGCGATCGCCCCCAGCGTTGACTAATTCTTGCACGCGCGTTTGTGCTTGTTCTCCCCATTTAAATTGGCTTTTATCTACGGCTTTGCGGCTTTGTCTTTCTTTGGCAGAATGGGGAACTTCTGGCGCGTCAATACACGCAAACCGGATACTTAAAGTATTCCCTTGAGGATCGATGACTGCAATTGTATCGCCATCGCTGACCCGTTGTACGGTATGTGTAGGAGGTCCAAACCAATCGCATCCTGCTAAACTGAGAGCTAAACTGGCGATCGCGCTCGCTTTTAAGAGTCGCACATTCTGCCTAGCATCCCCCCGAATTCCGCGCATTCAGTTTTCTCGCTCAATCTTCAATAGGTCTGACTACTGATAATACGCGATCGCTTCTAGATTGTCCGATAATTCGTCTTTTTCATGCCGGTTTAAGACTTGAATTCGGTAGTTCCACTGAGTCAAAAGCTGGATGCAGTGCTGGTAGTTTTGTTGGCCGTGAATGGCTAAAAATAGAGTGGGATGCGCTCGTGCAAACAGTTGCTTTGCACCTTTTAAGGCTTGATATTCAGCGCCTTCAATATCCATTTTGATAACTTGAGGAACTGGATTAAGCTGAGATTGGCAAAAGTCATCTAAGCTAATTGTTTTCACGCTTAAACCTCCTTTTTCAGACAGTTTTCCTTGATAGCTGGAGGCGGCTTCCTTAAAAAAGGCAACCCCACTGGTTTCAGCCACTGCTGCTTCAATTACTGTGACATTTTCCAGGTGATTGATGGCTAAATGCTGGTGCAAGTAAGCTAGATTGCGTGGCAGAGGTTCAAAGGCGAAAACGCGCCCTTGTTTGCCCACTAAATGAGAAGCGAGTAAGGTATAAAAACCTGCCTGCGCTCCAATATCAAAAACGGTCATTCCTGGATTCAGAGCTTGGATAAATAAGTGCTGGGTTTGAGCTTCATAGGTTCCCAGCCAGGAGCCATGTCTACCCGCACCGACAATCCATTTTTTACCTCGTAGCTTGCCCGAAAGAATGGGCATTTGGGCATTGGCAGGAATCAGCTTAAGAGGCAGTCGTAGCAGCTTACCGACAAAACTTTGCGGCGAAATTTTCTCAAAGTCCATGAGGAGTTTGCTTGAGAGCTACACTGCTAAGTTAATCGAAGCGGGGAGCGATAACAGTTCTTCAGTAACAAAAAGCAAAAAAAAGGTGGACGCTTAGATCCACCCCAAATCCCACTATCGATTTGTCAGTAAGTTCAACGAATTCAACAATCAAGTCTTAGTAAGCTTGACGAGCCAATAAATTCCAGAGGAAGATTAATAAGATGGCACCCAAAACGGCAAAGACGATGCTAGAAAGACTGAGGGCACCTGCACTAGCCGCAGCGGCTCCTGCACTTCCTAATAGGGTTTGACCTAACCAACCCCCAACTAATGCACCTAAAATCCCTAAACCGATGGTACCGAGAAGACCGCCACCTTGGCGACCGGGATAAATTAATTTAGCAAGAGCGCCTGCAATTAAACCTAAAACTAACCAAGCGATAATATCCATTGTTGTTTTCTCCTAAGCGTGAATGTTGTTTTTAAGCTGTGCTTTGATGTTTTTAGAATATCAAGATAAATTGGGTCATCCAATCTATCAAACGGGATAACCCCCTGTCTGCCAAATTGGTGATTATCAGGGGGTCTAAGACTTGGCAATTGGGTAGAGAAGCCAGTAGAAAAGGGAGAGGGAAAACCTCAATTCAGTCGATGGATAGCTCATTAGGGGGCAAACGGCTGGATTGAGTACAGAAAGCAGAGGCGATCGCACTTCCCCCCTAAAATAGGGAGACAATCACCCACTTGGGTCAAGTCAATCTAAGCTAGAAGTTGAAGATAATGGAGAAAGGGAAGAGGGAAGGCATCCCCCGGCCGATCCTGCGGGAAAGCCGAATGACTGGCTACTTCATCCCGCTAGCCCATTAGCGTTCACCCTGTTGTAGAGATATTAGATAAGCGTTGATTCAAGCGGAGACTTTAGACCTATTAGAATGGCCGCGCCTGTGCCAACATCTTGCCACATTTACGGCAACCAAGTTGGGGGCGGTGGCGACGCGACATTTGCCCATTCCGGAAACCCCTGACGAGAGTTTAGGGTTACTCGCCCAAACCCAAGAGGTTTACCAACTGGAAAATGAGGTTCCCAACGGTTTATCCTTTGAAGGAATTCATGATATAGGGGTAGCTTTAGAGCGGGCAGAGTTACAAGGGTTGCTGACAGGGGAAGAACTCCTGGAAGTGGCGACAACGCTCTTTGGGGTGCGACGGTTGCGGCGAACTATTGAGGATCGAGATAATTTACCTGTTCTCTCGGAGTTGGTAGCGGATATTCGCACCTATCCTGAATTGGAACAGGAGATTTATCGGTGTATTGACGATCGCGCCCAAGTAGCAGACCGGGCGAGTGTTAAACTGGGGGGCATTCGCCAGCAATTGAAGAGTTTGCGCGATCGCATCCACAGCATCCTACAGCGCATCCTCCAACGACAAGGCCAAGCTATCCAAGAACAGATTATTACTCAACGGGGCGATCGCTTTGTAATTCCTGTTAAAGCCCCCCAAAAGGATGCCATTCCCGGTATTGTTCACGATACTTCAACCAGCGGCGCAACCCTCTATATTGAACCGAATGCCATTGTCTCATTGGGCAACCAACTGCGCCAACTGCAACGCCAAGAGCAAGCGGAAGAAGAAGCCATTCGCCGCCAGCTAACCGAACAAGTCGCCGCTGTTAAACCGGATATTGAGAAATTACTGATTGTTGCCACTACCCTAGATTTAGCTAGCGCCAAAGCCCAGTATAGTCGCTGGCTAGAAGCCCATCCGCCTCGATTTAGCGATCGCGCCCAAGGTGAGAAAATTATTCTGCGCCAACTGCGCCATCCCCTATTAGTCTGGCAGCAACAGCACGAACAGGGTTCATCCGTCGTTCCCGTCGATCTCATTATTTCCCCAGAAACCCGCGTTGTGGCCATTACCGGACCGAATACTGGCGGGAAAACAGTAACGCTCAAAACCTTGGGGTTAGCGACCTTGATGGCAAAAGTGGGGTTATTTATCCCCGCTAAAGACCCAGTAGAATTGCCGTGGTTTGAGCAAATTTTAGCTGATATTGGCGACGAACAATCCTTACAGCAAAGCCTTTCCACCTTTTCCGGTCACATTCGCCGCATTAGTCGGATCTTAGAAGCTTTAGGGGAAGAGGATGAAGTCTCTCAAGCTTTAATTTTGCTCGATGAAGTCGGCGCGGGAACAGACCCCTCCGAAGGAAGCGCTTTAGCGATCGCCCTTTTACAATACCTCGCCGACCGCGCCCAACTCACCCTGGCTACCACCCACTTCGGCGAACTCAAAGCCCTGAAATACGAAGACGAACGCTTTGAAAATGCTTCCGTAGAATTTGACGAGCGTTCCCTCCAGCCCACCTATCGCCTCTTATGGGGCATTCCTGGCCGCTCTAACGCCCTGACCATTGCCCGTCGCTTGGGTTTGAACCCCACCATCATCGAACGCGCTCAAGGCTACGTCGGCGGCCCCTCCGAAGAGGTGAACCAAGTGATTGCGGGTTTAGAAGCCCAGCGCCGCCGCCAGGAACGCAAAGCCCAAGAAGCCGCCCAACTGCTAGCCGAAGCCGAACGCTTGCACCAAGAAGTGGCCCGCAAAGCCAACCAACTGCAAGAACGAGAACGGGAACTGCGGGCGCAACAGGAAGTAGAGGTGCAAAAAGCGATCGCCAGCGCTAAAAAAGAAATTGCCCAAGCGATCCACCGCTTGCAACAAGGTTCTGTAACCGCCCAGGATGCCCATCAAGCCACGCAGGATTTAAATCAAATCGCCGAGCGCCGATTGCCCTCTGTTACCCAACCCAAGCCCAAATCCAGCTATAAACCGCAGGTGGGGGAACGGGTGCGAATTCCCCGCTTGGGACAAACTGGGGAAGTGCTGAATATTCAAGAAGAACAGGAGGAACTGACCGTTCGCTTTGGGTTAATGAAAATGACCGTTCCCTTAAGCGATATTGAATCTCTCGATGGTCAAAAGGTGACAAAACCCGCTCCACCCCCCAAACCCCCAGAAGTAAAAACAGCGCCCGCTAAAGCGCCCTTAGTCCAAACTGAAAGCAATACTCTCGACATTCGGGGAAGTCGGGTGGCGGATGCAGAAGTGCGGGTTGAAGAAGCGATCGCCCAAGCCTTCGCAGTCGGGAGAGGGGCCCTATGGATTATTCATGGTAAAGGAACCGGACAGTTACGGCGCGGCGTCCATGATTATCTAGCCCAACATCCTCAAATTGACCGTTTTGAACAAGCCGAACAAAATAGCGGCGGTTCCGGCGTCACGATCGCTTATCTCAAATAATGGCAAATGGGGGGAAGTTAGTTCCGAGTTCCGAGTTCCGAGTTCCGAGAGGGGAAGAGGGTGGGGGGATGGGGAGATGGGGGGATGGGGGGAAAAGAGTGCTAAATTCCGTTTAGCAATGTTCTGTGGCTAGCTTCCGTGCAGCAGTGTGCTAAGTAGGTTCAAGAGTGCTGAGTTTTAAGTAAGTATCGAAAACCATAGCCGATTTCCCTTCTACCCCAACCCCCAACTCCCAACTCCCAACTCCCTCTTCTACCCCCCGTTTCCAAAGCTGTAACTGCAAAACCCTAATTTATATGGCCAACTATCCTAAAGTTATGCCGTCCCCAGTAAAACCCCCTGGTGTTTCTAATAGTCCGTTTGCGGAGTTACAGAACTCCCAAACTCCAAACCCGGAACAACTGGATAATATTAAAGCCCAGTTAGACTTGGTTTTACTGGCCCTAGAGGCATTAGCCGGAATTGGCAGTGAAGCCATGTTACAAGCCGCAGCCCAATTAAATCTAGAGGCCCAAGTGGCCGATCGCGTTTCGCTTTGGCGTTTGCGCCAATCGAGTCCGTTACGCAAGGGGAGTGGAGGGCGCAAAAAGTTGGATGTTGAGGAGGCGCGATCGCTGGTACTGATTAGCTGTCACCTGGCAAAACAATACCAAGAATTGATTCGTCGCGCTGTGGCGTTACTCGAACAACTCACCGAACAAAATCGCCCACCCCATCAAGCGGCTTTGCTGGGAGACTATCTCGATAGGTTTAGCAATACCTATCAAGAACGAATGCAAGATGGCGATCGCACTCATCCCGATCGACTCACCCACTTAGCCCTGAAACTCTTGATCGATCTGTTATTTTATTCTGGCCCTGGAGGTCCTCGGCGGTTGTGGCTGGCGTTACTCGACTCATCCTTAATCGATCGAGAGTCTCAAACCTTTTAGCAGTTTAGGGTGAGTTTTGCCTTTACAAGGGTCTGATTGCCTTGGCAGGTTGCACTCGCTTGTGACTCGGTACTTTGCACTTTGCACTTCTGATAAAATGGCTTCTGAACCCACTATTTTACGTCGTTATACTCCCCCAACCTGTCGGTTAGAACTGATTGCGAAAAGTTCGCCGCTTTCTCGTTGGGCAGGGCAGCCGGTATTAAAAAATTTACGCTTTCGC
Organism: Desertifilum tharense IPPAS B-1220; assembly: GCF_001746915.1. Classification (NCBI taxonomy): domain Bacteria; kingdom Bacillati; phylum Cyanobacteriota; class Cyanophyceae; order Desertifilales; family Desertifilaceae; genus Desertifilum; species Desertifilum tharense. Next base: position 22,625 of record NZ_MJGC01000083.1, on the reverse strand, counting down.
CTCAGCTTTGACGATCCGCGTCTCCCCGACGAACAGCAATTGATGCTCAAAGGCGATCGCACTCAGCTTGAAAACCTCGCCCAAGCGGTGGAAACCTATTTACAAACCTTCCTGGCGGCTTCTCCTGCCCGGTTAAATGCGGCGTTACTCGCCCCCCTTGTCGATCCAGAGGTGCCCACAGAGGCGATCGCGCCGCCTCCAGAGATCGCCACCCCACCGGAGAGTACCCCAACGGTGGTAACGGGTGATATTTTTTTGCAGCCTAATGGGTTAATGACGCACGATCTGCATTTAGGCAGTTTAGCAACCCCAGAATCGGGTTCAATCATTCCCCTAAGCGTTTTGCAGTTATTTGATTTAGCCAGCGCCCTCGATGAGTATCAGGCGGATGTGGTGGCTTTACCGACGCTTGCCCGCCCCCAACGGTTTAGCGGGGTTTCTCCTTCTTTGCGGTTTGCGGCTAGCTTGCTGCTGGCTGTGGGGATTACCAGCTTTAGCGTTAAACTTTTGGGAGATTGGTATAGTACCCCAGAACCCACCCTGACTGCGGCTGGCGATCCGCAAGATCCTCAACAACTGCTGATTCGCCCCGCCCCGACTATTCTACCTTCACCAGAATCCAGCGATCAAACGCTGCCTCCACCCCCGCCGATGGGTGCCTCTCAACCGGCTGCACCCGATGCACTGATTTCTATTCCTTCTGGTGCCTCGCCCAATGCGCCAAGCGTGTCTGAGGCTACTCCGGAGTTGGGCGGGAGTGAAAGTCAGATTCCGGTGTTTGATATCCCTGATGAACCCGTTGCCCAAGCCCCTGTACCTGCCCCTCCACGGGTTGCAGAAAGCGCCCCCGCCCCTGCTGTAACTGGGTTACCAGAAGTTCCAGAAGTTGCCCCATCCGATAGCAGCCCAGGCGACTCAGGGGCGGTTTCCCGCAGTGCGATTCCCTCAACGCGATCGCTGCAAGAACCTCCGGCGCAAACGGCGACGGCGTTCGATCGCATTCCCCAGGTGGCTGAGGTGAGACGCTATTTCCAACAGCGGTGGAATCCGCCGGAAAGCTTACCGTCAACGATTGAGTATAGTTTATTGCTGGCTCCGGATGGTTCGATCGAACAGGTAATTCCTCTGGGCGAGACGGCGGCGACGTTTCTCGATCGCACGGAGATGCCGTTACGGGGCGAGGCGTTTGTGTCTCCTGTTGAAGGGGGCAGACAACCGAAAATTCGCTTGGTGCTGACGCCGGAAGGTGAGGTGCAGGCGTTTTTGGAGGCCATGAACTAAGTCGAGAAAATAGGGGCGCTAACGCCCCTTAAGCGTGAGGGATGAAGCGATTGAAACTTTAGGCGGTTTCTAGAACAACGCTGCTTTCGTGAACCTGAAGGCGATCGCAGCTAAATTGATCCCACAGGACAATTCCGCTGGGCGGTTCGTGCTGATAGATTTCTAGCGTTCCTTCTACGGGCGCTTCAAACATCAAATGTTCTCTAGGAAACACAACCCGTTCAAAGTACCAACTCGGAACATTGGAAATGCGCGCCACTTGGATGCGATTGGTGAGGTTGACGTAACTGCACAAAACACGATTAGAATCGGCGCTTGACAAACTATCCAATGTTTGGGTCATCTTGTCATAATCCTTTTTGAACAACTTTTTTTGTATTAATCCCAGCCTAGACCAATTTCCTGCTCGATGGCAATGTTAATGCCACTTAAAAATAAATCCTGTTTGCTGTAAACAGTATTTCAGGATTTTTCTGCTCTTCCTCTCTATCCCAGGGAATATATTATTGTCAATGGTTTATGTTGGGGTTGCCGCTTCATTAAATCTGAATATTTGTTCAATCCAAACTTTACATTTCAGAATGTTGCTAGCGCTACCAAATTGATTAAAAGTTTAATCTAGAATTGCGATCGCCCCACTGCGGCGCGGATCGCCAGAACCCGTGAAATCGCCAGTTGCACTCCGACAGACGGTATGCACGCCCCCAAAAAACATGTTCTGCTGCTGCCATAAAGAAACCTGTTGGCGATCGCTAAAATGCAGCTTTAGCTCATCTTCAGTTAAACGTCCGAATTCTACATCAAATTTATAGTTTTCCCAATGCACTCGCGGGCTGGAAACCGCTATATCAGCAGGCATCTGAAAATCAATTAAGTTAGAAATTACTTGTAAAATTGCCGTCCGAATGCGATTCGATCCGCCCGAACCTAACACGATTTTGGGGCTATTGTCTGCGATCGCGATCGTTGGCGACATCATTGAAGAGATCCGGACATTTTCTTGCCAATTATGGAAGCCAAAAGGATTTAAGTCTTCTTCTCCCAACATATTATTCATCATCATGCCTGTCTGAGGAATAAAATAACCCGAACCTTCCCCATTAGAAGACGTAACGCTTGCTGCATTTCCCCACTCATCCATTGCACTAATATGAGTGGTACTTCCTAACTTATTAACGCTTTGACTTAACTGTTGAGCATAGGTCTTTAAATGGTCTAAGGCTAAAAACTTTTCCACAATATCATCTTGATGCACTTGAGCATTAAATACCTCTTGTCTGGCAGTATTGGTTAAACGCATCACCTCCGCCAAAATCTGAAGATGTTCCACACCACCCCAACGGGTTTGAGATAAATCAAACTGCGAAAGTAACCCCAAAGCAAAAGCAATTAAAGTTCCCCCAGCACTCGGCGGTGGATTCGTCAGCAAGCGATAACCCCGATAGTCTAGACTGAGAGGCTGACGTTCGATGACTTGATAAGCCTGCAAATCCTCTAAACTGAGATATCCCCCCAAATGCTGGCAATCTTGAATCAGGCGATGGGCAATTTCTCCGGTATAAAAAGTATGAATTCCCTCTTCAATCACCTGAGTTAGCGTTTGGGCAAAGTCTTTAAAAAATAATCGTTCTCCTACCTGGGCTAGATGTCCAGAAGGCGCATAAATTGTACGACCTGCTTCAGAAGCAAGTAAAATGGGTTTGAGAAGGTGTAATAAAAAGGCTTGAAACGCATTCACTTCTACCCCAGATTGAGCATAGTGTAAGGCAGGTTCTGCGATCGCCTTCATCGGCAGTTTTCCCAAGCGCTGATGAACGTGAAACACGCCCGCCAAATTCCCCGGAACCGCCATCGAACCCAAGCCAATGTGAAACTCTTGAATTGCCCCCCCAAAGTCCACATCAACCGGGTAAAAATCCAATTGCGCCTCCGGCTTTTTGCGCCGGGGGGTTTGAGTAAAAAAGTCAAATAAAATCGCTTGCTGCTGCTGCGTATAAGCCAGTAGAAAACCACCACCCGCCGCCGAAGTCAGGGGAGACTCGGTGACAAAAGAAGCCAGCAGCGCCGCCAGCGCAGCATCAAAAGCATTCCCCCCCTGTTTTAACATCTCCAATCCCGCCTGAGCCGTTTGCGGATGTCCTGCTGCGATCGCGCCGCGCGTTTTTTGCTGCATAAATTTCAGTCCATCGTGGATAGTTGACAGTGATAACAAAGTTCCGAGTGGGGAAGAGGGTGGGGGGATGGGGAGATGGGGGGATGGGGGGAAAAGAGTGCTGAGTACAGTTGCGTTAGCTTCTGCAAAGTAGGGTACTGAGTAGGACATAAGTCAGTATCTACTGCAATTCCCCTCTTCCCCCAACCCCCAACTCCTAACTCCCAACTCCCTTCTTCCCACTCGGAACTCGGAACTTTGCACTCCCTTCTTCCCCCAACCCCCAACTCCTAACTCCCAACTCCCTTCTTCCCAACTCCCTTCTTCTAACGTCCCAACAAGCTTAAGTTAGAGTAGAGCAGGCGAAGTATGAAAAGACGGAGGGGATAACGGGTGAGGTTACAACGTTGGGGGATATACTTGGTTGCACTCTTAGCGATCGCGGGGAGTTTGCTAACCGGGTGTAGCTTACCCCAGGTGAGTGCAGAACAACGCACCTTTTTACAGGTATCGCTTGAGTTTTTGGATGAAGCAATTATCCCAAAAACCCCCTTTGCCGGGACACCCGTGGGCGGACTTTCTGGAATAACCTACGATCGCCAGCGCGATCGATTTTATGTCGTTTCCGACGATCGCAGCCAACTTGCCCCTGCCCGATTTTACACCCTGAAAGTTCAGCTCGATCCAACTCTGGGGGTAGGAGAGGCGATCGCCTCAGTCGATCTTGAAAGCGTCACCTTTCTGCAAACCGAAGAGGGCAACCCTTACCCGCGCGGAACCATTGACGCCGAAGGGATCGCCCTATCGCCCCAAAACACCGTCTTCATCTCCTCCGAAGGCAATGTCAACCTCGATATTCCCCCTGGCATTAAAGAATTTGAACTCAATAGCGGGCAATTTGTTCAGCGTCTCCCGGTTCCCCCACATTACCTTCCCCTCACAGAAGAAGGTCAACAAATACAAGGCATTCAAAATAACTTTGGGTTTGAAGCCCTTGCCACCAACCCCATCGGCACCATTCCCGCTGCTGGCGAACCCCTGCGCCTGTTTACGGTAACTGAAGCGGCTTTAGTCCAAGACTTAACCAACCCCGACGATCCCGACTTTGCCACCCGAACCCGCTGGTTGCACTACTACCTCAGCGAAGGGCCGCCCCTGATCTTATCAGAACACCTCTACCTGCTGGAATCGCCACCCCCCGGAGCCGTACTGCACGGCATCCCCGAAATTGTTGCTTTAGACGGCGGCGGTCATTTCCTTAGTTTAGAACGTTCCTTTGGTCTGAAAGGCTTCACGGTTCGCCTCTTTCAACTGTTTACCGGAGATGCTACCGATATTTCGGGTACCTCCAGCTTGCAAGGATCTTTAATGGGACTGCAACCCATTCGCAAGCAACTGGTTTTAGATTTACAGGATCTTGACATTACCCTAGACAACCTCGAAGGAATGACGCTAGGCCCCCGCTTACCCGATGGTTCCCAAAGTCTATGGCTGATTAGCGATGATAACTTCCGCGACGACCAAAAAACCCAGTTACTCCTATTTCGCCTGCGCCGCGACTAACGCGATACCTAAGCGCGATCGCGATGAATCAACCGCTCTAAAGTCAACAAACTTCATTAAACTGAAAATAGGCGAGGTGTAATCGTGCGGCAAGCTGAAAATATGGGGTCAAGTAACACCTGTAATTCTCATCAATTTTGAGTCTGGGAATTTTAGACCGCCCACATTTTAGCCGGGACGCGCTAGTTAGGAAACTCAACACCAGCATGGCTAAAGCCCCTATCAGTCATCTCAAATCCAGCAGATTTCAACTGAGTTAAAATTTTGCCCTCTTTTAAAATATTGAATCGGACATGGTATCGCTTAAACGTCCAGAACTACTAGCCCCAGCGGGGTCATGGGATTGTGCTAAAGCCGCTGTAGAGAATGGGGCTGATGCTATCTATTTTGGTCTAGACCGCTTTAACGCTCGAATGCGGGCGCAAAATTTTACAGAAGCAGACCTTCCTCAACTGATGGAGTTCTTGCACCGTCGCGGCGTTAAGGGGTATCTGACGCTGAATACCCTGATTTTTCCCCAAGAACTCGCAGAAGCTGAACAATATCTCAAAACTGCGATCGCCGCTGGTGTCGATGCCGTCATTGTACAAGACATCGGCATTTGTCGCCTGATTCGCCACCTCTCCCCCGACTTCCCCATCCACGCTTCCACCCAAATGACCGTTACCAGCGCGGCGGGAGTCGAGTTTGCCCAATCTCTCGGCTGTCAGCTTGTCGTCTTAGCCCGCGAATGTTCGATTGCAGAGATTGAAAAAATTCAACAGCAAATGGGTGAAGCTAACCTCAGCTTGCCCCTCGAAGTCTTTGTCCACGGGGCCTTATGCGTTGCCTATTCCGGTCAATGCCTCACCAGCGAAGCATTAGGCGGCCGTTCCGCTAACCGGGGAGAATGCGCCCAAGCCTGCCGAATGCCCTACGACCTGATCGTAGACGGTCAACCCCTCGATTTAGGCAACCGTAAATACTTACTCAGTCCCCAAGACTTAGCGGGTTTAGAAGTCCTCCCCGCCTTAGTTAAAGCAGGCGTCCATTGTCTGAAAATTGAAGGCCGTCTCAAATCTGCCGAATATGTTGCCAACGTTACCCGCGTTTATCGTCAAGCCCTAGACCAGGTTATCGCTAAATGCGATCGCGAACTCGCCACCCCAACCGCCCGCTATCAACTGGAAATGGCTTTTTCTCGCGGCTTGTATACAGGATGGTTTCAAGGCATCAATAACCAAGAACTCGTACACGCCCAATTTGGCAAAAAGCGCGGCGTTTACCTCGGAACCATTAACCGCATTCGTAATGAAGAGGTAGCAATTCAACTGCAAGCGCCCCTAAAACCGGGCGATGGCGTTGTTTTTGACTGCGGACATCCCGAAGCCAAGGAACAAGGCGGACGCGTCTACGCGGTTAAAATGCGCGGCGATGAAGCTATCCTGCAATTTGGACGGCGGGATATCAACTGGCGGCGCGTCCATGTGGGCGATAAACTTTGGAAAACCTCCGATCCAGAACTCGATAAACAACTGCGTCAAACCTATGCAGGCGAGAAGCCGCAATTTCAACGCCCCATTGAGATTGAAGTTTATGGAGAATTGGGAGACAAACTCAACTGCATCGCCCGCGACGAACAAGGGAATATCGTTCAAGTTGAATCAACTTCAGCCCTAGCTGAGGCGCAAACTCAACCCCTGAACCCAGAACGCTTGCAAGCGCAGTTAGAACGCCTAGGGAACACGCCTTTCTACTTAAAAAAACTCACCAGTCATTTAGCCGACGGCCTGATCTTACCCATCAGCGAACTTAACCACCTGCGCCGGGAAATGACGGCCCAACTAGAAGCTTTAAAGGCAAAACCCAAACGCTGGCAACTCAACCCCCAGAACGTTTTACCCGCTTTACTCCCCGAACCCTCACCCCCCGGCTTATCTGAACCCCAACTCATCGTTCTTGTCCGCAACCTCGCCCAACTGCAAGCCGCCTTAGAAGCTGGAAGCGAGACGATATACTGCGAATTTGAAGATCCGCGTAAATATAAAGAAGCGGTTCAACTGGTTCGCGCCTCTAATCGCGCTAAAATCTGGGTTGCACCGCCTCGGATTACCAAACCGGGCGAGAATTGGATTTTACAGCAGGTTCGCGCCTGCGATGCAGATGGGTACTTGGTTCGCAACTACGACCACTTGAAGTTTTTTGCTGGTGAACCCTGTATTGGCGATTTTTCGTTAAACGTGGCTAATGCCTTAACCGCCGATTACTTTAATCGCAACTTTAATCTAGAACGTCTCACGGCTTCCTACGATCTCAATAGCGTACAACTGACAGATTTACTTAAAACTTGCCCGCCTACGTGGTTTGAAGTCACCATTCACCAGCGAATGCCGATGTTTCATATGGAACATTGCGTTTTCTGTGCTTTTCTATCTAGCGGAACGGACTATCGCAATTGCGGCCGACCTTGCGAAAATCATACGGTGACATTAAAAGATCGCACGGGTACTGAGCATATTCTTCAAGCCGATGCAGGTTGTCGCAATACCGTGTTTAACGGAACGGCCCAAACTGGTGCAGAATCGATGCAACATCTGATGTCGTTAGGTGTCGGTCATTTCCGCATTGAGTTTGTCAGCGAAACGCCTCCCCAAGTTATCCAAACGATTCACCGCTATCGCCAACTGATGCGGGGGGAAATTACGGGCGTTCAACTTTGGCAAACGCTTAAAGTTCAAAGTCAACTGGGCGTTACTCGCGGGCCGTTTTTGAATGCTGAGTAGAAACCCGCAAGAGTCAGCGGAGAAGCCTTATAGCGTTTTTTGATTGGATGAGATACGGCACGATCCCCCTAAATCCCCCTTAGTAAGGGGGACTTTGAAGAAAGTGTACTTCACGAACCTGAAAAATGCTGTAAATCATTGGAGTTATGTTTTTTCAGCGATTTAAACACAAACGCGCCCGGCCGCCTGCTTCTGCGGCTTGGATTGGTATTGCGATCGCCTTTTATGCTTTTATTGCCATTGGCATTGCTGAAAGCGGTTTGGGTGTACTACTCCCATCCATTCTCGAAACCTTTGACCTCACCCCTGCAACGGTGACGCTGTTATTTGTCAGTCAGATTGCTGGCTACGTGCTGGCAGCCTTTAGCAGCAGCTTGATTAGCAGCCGTCTGGGATTAGCCCCGATGCTTTTGGTGGCAACGATCGCGCTAGTATCGGCCTTGGTTGCCTATGGCTTAAGTGCTGCCTGGTTTGTGATGGTGGGGTTTGGAACGCTGTTAGGGTTGGGCATTGGTTTAATCGATGCCGGAATCAATACCTATATGGTGAGCGATCGCGCTGAAGCGAAATGGGTGGGGCTGCTTCATGCCTTTTATGGGATTGGCGCATTGCTAGGACCGGCGATCGCCACTACCTTGCTTATGGTAGGACTGAACTGGCGGCAAGTTTATTTTGCGATCGCGAGTCTCGTTGGGCTGTTAATTCTCGGCGTCGGTTGGACTATTGCCACCCGCTACACTCCGATGATGGTTCGTACTGCCGCATCGGGTACCCATGCGCTAGCAAATCTGCGGTTTGCCCTCCAAACCCCTGCGGTCCTCATTTCAGGCCTGTTTTTGCTGGTGACGGTGGGGACAGAATCATCTCTGGGAAACTGGGCCTATACAGTGCAACAAGTTAGCCGAGAGGTTGCCCCTTCTACAGCCGGATACAGCATTAGCGCCATGTGGTTGGGATTCGCCATTGGGCGGATGCTGCTGGGGGCTGCGATCGCCTGGTTGGGAGCAATTCGGCTGGTGAATGTCTCTTTAACTACGCTGGCTTTGGGGGCAGTGACGTGGTGGCTGCTGCCCCAACAATGGCTGAGTTTGCCGTTAATGGGGTTTGCGATCGCGGCGATATTTCCCACCACCATCTGGTTAATGCCCCAACGGGTACCCGCAGCAGTTGTCCCGGCTGCTATTGGTTTTGTAACTAGCGTTGCGAGTTTGGGGGCTGCCCTTGTTCCGACGGCGGTAGGGTGGATTGCAGATGGGACGGGCTTAGAAACCATTCCCGTGCTAATTTTGCTATTGGCGATCGCGCTCTTCATCGTGCATCGCTGGCTAACCCAACAGGCAAAGATCCAGCCCGTCGAAGACGAATAGGAGGAAAGGGCAACGCCAAGGAAAGCTTTTTGTTACAAGAAAAGAGCAGGCTTATAGTGAGAAGACCATGACGACTACCCTCAATCCTTACCTGAGTGGTAACTTTGCGCCCGTCCAAACAGAGTTAACCGTTGATGAGTTACCCGTCTTGGGTGAGTTACCGCCTGAACTGAATGGCTTCTTTGTCCGCAATGGCCCCAACCCTCAATTCCCCCCCCTCGGTGAGTATCATTGGTTTGACGGCGATGGGATGTTGCATGGCGTTCGCCTGCAAAATGGCAAGGCTAGCTATTGCAATCGCTATATTAAAACTCAAGGGTTTGAGCAGGAACGCCAAGCCGGACGCGCCCTATTTGGGGGGTTGCTAGAACCCTCCCAAGCTGGCTTCAAAAATGCGGCTAATACGGCCCTGGTTTATCATAGCGATCGCCTCCTCGCCCTTTGGGAAGGGGGCGAACCTCATGCCATTGCCCTTCCTCATTTAGAGACCCTTGGCGCGTACACCTTTGAAGGCAAACTCACCTCTCCCGTTACGGCTCATCCTAAAGTCGATCCAGTGACGGGGGAAATGATGTTTTTTGGCTACTCCCTAGTACAGCCGCCCTACCTGCAATACAGCCTGGTCTCCCCGCAAGGAGAGCTTTTACAAACCGTCCCGATCGATCTACCCGTTGGGGTGATGATGCATGACTTTGCCATCACAGAGCGCTATACCCTTTTTATGGACTTGCCCCTAACCTTCCGGTTGGAACGGCTACAGCTTGGCGAACCAGCTTTCGCCTTTGAGCGCGATCGCCCCAGTCGGTTTGGCATTCTCCCCCGACATGGCGATAACCAGACCATCCGCTGGTTCGAGGCCCCCAGTTGTTATGTCTTCCATACCCTGAATGCCTACGAAGCCGGAGACGAGGTAGTTTTGATTGCCTGTCGCATGGCGAGTACCAGCGTCTTAGGAGCCTCCCCAGATTCCCATGAAGGCGATAACCCGCAGGTAGGAAGCGATCTGCCCTTGCTTCACTGCTGGCGATTTAATATGCAGACGGGAACAGTTCGGGAGGAAGTTTTGAGCGATCGCCCCTGCGAATTTCCCCGCATTAACGAACGCTATTTAGGACGGCCAACGCGTTACGGCTATGCAGGGAGCAGCGCTCCAACCCCAACGCCGAAATTTGACGGCTTGCTGAAGTTTGATTTAGACAACCAGAGCGTCCAAACTCACTCGTTTGGCAGCGGACGTTACGGGGGTGAGGGGGTATTTGTGCCAAAACCGGGTGCAACTGCTGAGGATGAGGGGTGGTTAATGACGTTTGTGTATGATGAAACCCAACAGACTTCGGAGTTAGTCATCATTGACGCCCAAGCCATGACCGATAGTGCGATCGCCCGCATCCAAATACCGCAGCGAGTCCCCTACGGCTTTCACGGAACTTGGATCGGACAAGCGTAAATTCCCCTCACCCTAGGACTTTCATGTATACATAAAGTCTTCTAGTATTGTTCTACAAGGTTTTGATCCCCCTAAATCCCCCTTTTTAAGGGGGACTTTGACTCTGGTTTCACCCTTTTTAACGACAATGAAACAACCCAAGGTTCCCCCCTTTTTAAGGGGGGCTAGGGGGGATCTGACCTCAATTTGGGATTCAGACACCAGATGTATATACACGGTAGTGCCCTAGGAAGAGGGGTTAGGGGTTAGGGAAAGTTTTAAAATAAAAAAAGGCGCACCCTCTAGAGAATGCGCCTTTTCTATGAACCGAATCGGTTATTTAGCACCCATTTGGGCGGCAACTTCTTCGGCGAAATTGGTTTCTTCTTTTTCGATACCTTCACCCAAAACGAAGCGGATGAAGCGGCGGACTTGAATATTTTCGCCCAGTTGAGCAATGCTTTGTTTCACCAACTCTTCTACCGTAATATTTTGGTCGCGGATGTAGGGTTGGTCTAACAGAGCGAGTTCTTTGAGGCGTTTTTCAATCCGACCTTGGACAATTTTCTCTTTAATATTGTCCGGTTTGCCTGCGAGGTCATCGCGTCCCATTTCGATCGCTTTTTCTTGTTCTGCTACGTCGCTGGGAATTTCGCTAACGCTGACATATTCGACGTTGGGACAGGCGGCAATTTGCATGGCGATATTTCGCACCAGTGCTTGAAACTCTTCGCGACGAGCCACGAAGTCCGTTTCGCAGTTGACTTCAACTAAAACACCGATCCGACCGCCCGTATGAATATAGCTATCTACTAGCCCTTCTGCGGCAACGCGTCCTGCTTTTTTACCCGCAGATGCCAGACCTTTCTGTCTGAGCCATTCTGTGGCTTTAGTCATGTCGCCGTCATTTTCTGCAAGCGCTTTTTTGCAGTCCATCATGCCAGCGCCAGTTTTTTCGCGTAGCTCTTTAACGAGTTTTGCCGATATTTCTGCCATTGTGCTTTGTCCCTACTTCAAAGATCGCTATAGTCTTACTGGGGGCTGCTTACTCTTCTTCTTCTTCGTCTTCGTCTTCAGCATCAGCTAAGTCGTCTTCGTAGTCGAAGTCTTCGTCAGCGCCTTCGTAGTCTTCGTACTCATCAGTGTCTTCAGCATCAAGCTGACCGTGACGCCCTTCGTAAATGGCATCTGCCAACTTGCCTACTATTAGCTTAATCGACCGGATCGCATCGTCGTTCGCCGGGATGGGAATATCCACAACATCGGGATCGCAGTTGGTATCCAGTAGGGAGATGATGGGAATTCTCAGCTTCTGACATTCTTGAACGGCGTTGTATTCCCGACGTTGGTCTACAATCAGCACGATATCAGGAACTTTCCGCATCAGTTTGATGCCGCCGAGGTATTTTTGCAGGCGTTCGAGTTCGCGACGTAAAACTGCACCTTCTTTTTTCGGACGCAGGTCAATATTGCCCGTTTCTTCGAGGCGTTCGAGTTCTTTGAGACGTTCAACGCGGTTTTTAATGGTCGCCCAGTTGGTGAGCATTCCGCCTAACCAGCGTTGGTTAACGTAGTATGCGCCGCAACGAGAAGCTTCTTGAGCAATGATGCCAGCCGCTTGACGTTTGGTGCCGACGAAGAGGAATTTTTTACCTTGTTCGGAGGCAGAACGGACGTAGTTATACGCCTCGTCCATCAGTAAAGCTGTTTGCACGAGGTCGATGATGTGAACCCCGTTGCGGGCGGTGAAGATGTAGGGAGACATTTTGGGATTCCACCGACGGGTTTGATGCCCAAAGTGAACCCCAGACTCTAATAATTGAGCCAAAGAAACAACGGCCATATTTGATTTCTCCTTTCGGGTTTAGCCTCCATCCAGGCGGATTTCGCTGTTGAAACACCCGAATCCCTGGATGTGCGAGTTTTGACAACTTTACTAGCGTAACACAGTTTGGGAGTTGGGAATTGGGAGTTGGGGGTTGGGGAAGAAGGGAGTTGGGAATTAGGAGTTGGGGGTTGGGGGAGAAGAGGATGGGGAGGTGGGGAGATGGGGGGATGGGGGGAAGAAGGGAGTTGTTCTAGATACTGACTCAGCACTCAGCACACTGCTACGCAGAAGCTAGCGCAACAGCATTTTCCACTCTCAGAGATGGGGGTTGGGGAAGATGGAGAAGTTGGGAATTAGGAGTTGGGGGAAGAGGGTCAAAGGGCTTTCCCGCAACAATAATATTGGACAAGATTGGACAGTCGATCTATCGAGCTATACCTAGAAACATTAACGAAGCCAAAACACATCTAAATTGGGCATACTCGTTCCCCCCATCCCCCCATCTTCTTCTTCCCTAACTCCTAACTCCTAACTCCCAACTCCCTTCTTCCCCAACTCCTAACTCCCAACTCCCAACTCCCTTCTTCCCCCCATCCTCCACCTAGGAGATAGAAATTTGTTTATGGCGGTCAGAATAGGCTTGGTAGACGGCTTTAACGTTGTACCAGTTGAGGAAGATGCGGGCTATTTCTAGGGCGAGTTGGGGTTTACCTTGGTTGATGAGCCATTGGAGAAGGGGGGCCATTGTGCGTTCGTTGAGGGTGCCGCCTAGAGATAAAAGTCCCCAGAGGATGCGGTGAAGTTGGGTCATTTGAATCATCATTTTGACATCAAAGGTGGGGTGTTTCTCGTAGAATAAAACGCCCATTCTTCCCCGTTGCATTTCGCGATCGATGAGGCGGGGAAGTTGTTCTAAGTTAAAGGGGGGATGCCAGTGATAGCCGACGGCTTCGGGGCATTTTATCAGTTTTAATCCCAGTTTTTTGAGGCGAACGCCGAGTTCTAGGTCTTCCCATCCATAGAGTTGAAAGCGGGTATCGAAGAGTCCGGCTTGTTCTAGCCATTTTTTGGCGATCGCAACGTTGCCTGTGGCAAAATAGGCGGCGGAGTAGTCGGTGATTTTGTAGGGTTCTGAGGTGGGGTTCTCGAAGTTACAGGTATTGATCACCCAGCCATAGGTAAACAGGCGATCGCTTCCGAGTTGCTTTTTGCCCTTGACTAATGCGTCGGCGTGTGCTTGCAAAAATTGTTCGGTAACGACTAAATCGCTATCAATAAAAATAATTGTATCGCCTTGGGCTTTTTGTACGCCCAGATTGCGAGCGGCGGAGGGGCCTTGGTGTTCTTGAGCAAAGGTCTGGACATGGGGAAGTTGATGTTGATTTTGGGCAACCCAGTCTAAGGTTCCATCGGTTGAACCATCATCAACGAGGATAATTTCATAGCCGGTTACTTTGGAGTCGGTTAAGGTTTGTCGTTCTAAGGCGGTTAAGCATTTTTGTAAAATCGGCAGGCGATTATAGGTGGGAATTACGATACTAAAAAAGATCATTGGCGTGCTGCAAGGGGACAAAGTGACGAGTTTTCAGAATTGAAGCGGCGGAAAAAGTTCTGTAAAACTGGGTTGAGTTTCCTAGAAAAGGTTAGGACCCATTGGGAGTTTCTAGGCGCAATATTTGGGTCTTTGTTGTTGGGTTGCGCTGAGGGTGGTTTGGAGGGTTTGCCAATCTTCTTGTTCAATCAGGTGGATGAAATCATCGAGAGAGGCGCGATAGTGATGAAGCGATCGCAATAGGGCTTGTTGATTATACCGAGCCATGAGCGTCCCCAATTCGGGATTGCCACCCCCAACGCGGCTAGTATCGCGGAAGCCAGAACTCGCCAAGTGTTGAGCTAGGCGGCGAATCGAGTCATCGGATTCATTGTGACACGCCGCAATTAAACTGGCGCTGACCATTACAGGTAAATGAGAAATCCAAGCAACGGCGCGGTCGTGTTCTTCGGGGTGACAGTGGTAAACTTTTGAATGAAGCGATCGCGCAATTTGCTCCACCGTCTTCACCGACGCCTCTGGAGTCGTCGCGATGGGGGTGAGAACATACGCTCGATCTACAAACAGTTTTGACTGTGCGGCTTCTATGCCACTGTCTGCCGTTCCTGCCATTGGATGACCTCCAACAAAATTCGGCCAAAGTTGGGTGACACTCTCAACAATGGGTAACTTTACAGACCCCACATCTGTCAGAATTGTGGCAGGTGAAATATGCGGGATCAACTGTTGCACGACGGGAGCGATCGCAGCAAGCGGCGTGCAGATAAATACGACATCCGCCGTCGCCATGAGATTTAAATCTGTGCTAGCTTCATCAACAACTCCACGCGCGATCGCCATGTCGCAGGTTTGGGAACGCTGAGAGACGCCCAAAACCCTAAACCCTTGCGATCGCAAATCTAAACCTAACGAACCGCCAATTAACCCCAAACCAACAATACCAATATGCATCTGTTTAGTTGTTGTAAATTTAGCCACATAGGAGAACGTTCGAGCAAGCGCCAATGGCATGATAGCTTTTAGTCCCAGATCGAGACGCAATAGGTGGTGGCGATGGATGAAGAGGAACTTTTAAACAGCTACGCAGCAGGCGAACGAGATTTTACTGCCTTAAAACTCACCGAAGCTAATCTGAGTGGAGTTAATCTGAGTGCAGCGAACCTCAGCTATGCAAATTTGAGTGTAGCAAACCTCAGCGGTGCAAATTTAAGCGAAGCCAACCTCAGTCATACAAAACTCAATGTTGCCAGATTAAGCGGTTCCAACCTCACCAAAGCCAACTTGACGGGTGCAATTCTCAATGTGGCAAACCTGGTTCGGGCTGACTTGAGTGGGGCGATTCTCGTTCAAGCCGGGTTAATTCGGGCTGAACTGATTCGGGCGGAATTGTCGCGCGCCAACCTGAGTCGGGCGAACCTGACGGGGGCTGATTTGCGGGAGGCGACGCTGCGCCAAGCCAATTTAAGCGGTGCAAACTTGAGCGAAGTAGACTTGCGGGGAACTTCACTAACGGCGGCGAATCTAGAAGGCGCGAATTTGCACGGAACAGATTTAAGTCGTTCCGATTTAAGCGGGGTGGATTTGCGCGATGCAGACTTGCGACACGCCAATCTCAACCGGACGAATCTCAGCGGCGCGAATTTAAGCGGCGCAAACCTGAGATGGGTTGATTTAAGCGGGGCAAATCTCAGTTGGGCGGATCTCAGCGAAGCCAAGCTGAGTGGAACGAATCTAATTGGGGCAGATTTAAGTTATGCCAATTTGGTGAATACAAGTTTGGTTCATGCCGATTTGACGCAAGCCAATTTAATTAAAGCCGATTGGAGTGGGGCGGATTTAAGCGGGGCAATTTTGACGGGGGCGAAGCTGTACGGGGTTTCGCGCTTTGGATTGAAGACGGAGGGGATGACGTGCGAGTGGGTGGATCTCAGCGCCAATGGCGATCACTCCCATGTCTACCACTTTACCCCAGAGGAGTTTAAGCAGTTTTTCAACCCGACTCCTCCCACCGTGCAAATTTTGGTGGATGCGCGGTTGGATCATTTGGCAAATTTTGCGATCGCCTCGGCTTATCATCAAATTGCTCAACAATATAGTTCGATGAACCAGCCTCCTAGTATTAAGGTGGGGTTTCGCCGAACGTCGATTACTTTTCGCCTAGAGAGTGACGAACAACTGCTTCCCATTGCCTATACTGCCATTTTGCCCTTTAAGGATGCTTTTTCGACGCGGCGCAATATTAATGAGTTGGTGGAGATGTTGCGATCGCCAGAACTTGACGAGCATCTGACCATTAAAGAGCAAAAACGGATTAAACAAGTTAGCCTGGATATGGCACAAACGCTGAATCAAGTTGATAAAATTCAACTGACGAGCAATCCATCGGCGGCTCTAGATTCATTAAGCTTTTTCCAGGTTCCCACCCAGGTTTCTTTAACGAACTCCAGCGCCCAAACCCTCAATATCTACCACCATCCTTCTTTTGGCAAGCGCTTAATTAATTTGCCAACAGCCCTGAAATCATCGGGAGCCAATCCGTTAAAGGCTTCTCGATTTACTTTACCTCCGGTTTCGATTATTGCTGATTTTGTTAAAGGCTTCTATTACTTAGATAAGTAAGATTGACGCTCAGACGATTGGAGGAATTCCAGGGCAACTTAATTAACGATGTGTTAGGAATAGCAAGAGTTATGGCATCTGCAAAACGTCAGTCTCAACCATCCGATTCCTCAAAAGGCTCGCGCATTGCGTATCAGGAGTTTGGTACGCCCGATACCTCCGCCGCTTTAGAACGGGGAGTTCAAGAACTTCCTCCCAACCAACAAGACTTAAGGATTCAAGCCTCGCGCAAAGGGCGGGGGGGTAAAACGGTGACAGCGATCAGCGGGTTTCAAGCCAAACCAGAAACCCTCAATAGCTTGCTCAAACAACTGAAATCGCAGTGCGGTACGGGCGGAACGGTTAAGGATAATACCCTGGAAATTCAGGGCGATCGCGCTCAACAGTTATTACCCCTATTAACTAAGCTCGGTTACAAAGCCAAAATTAGTGGCGGTTAATCTGACTTAAGACATAGGCAATAAGCACGGTTTAACAGTCAGGACTATCGCTCTGAATCTCTCTCAATAGAGATGTCAGAGCCTTTTTTTTATTTCATGATCAAAAGTATACCAAACCCAAGGGTCATTCAATTTAATTCACTATTTAGATAAAGCTAGTCACATTAACTTGAGGAATTTTTATGGACTTAGTACGCGTTTTAGCTGCCATTTTTCTTCCGCCTTTAGGGGTATTTCTCCAAGTTGGCTTAGGTAAAGATTTTTGGATTAACCTCGTTTTAACGATGTTGTTCTTTTTCCCTGGAATGATCCACGCGATTTATATTATCGGGAGAAAGTAGAAGGTCTTGCGGTTGCTCATCCCCGCTAGGGCTAATGGCAATTTGCCATTAGCCTTTTTAAGTTTAAACCACTCGTTTAGCAACCCGCCAAACCTCTCCATCCGAACGGACATAGGGTACAGAGGTACTTTGGAAGCCGGTTAAAAAGGGTTTATTGTAAACTTGCCAATACATGGGGCTGAGATCGTAGGTTAAAGCCTTGAGTGCTTGTAACTCCTTGACTAACTCATCCGCAAGTTGATTGATACGTTCGGCGTGCGCTTGGGCTTGCATTTGGGCAATTTCCACCTGTTGCTGAATTTGCAGGCGAGGCGAATAATTTGCGACTTGGGCTAATTCCGATTGTTTTTGCTGAAGTTGATTGACTAAAGCTGCGATCGCATCATCAATTCCCCTCAACTCCACCGACACCTGCGCCTTTTCCCTAGCATAGCGACGATGAGCAGAGGCGATCGCCTCCGGGGAATCATTCTCAGGCGTCACCTCATCCACGCCAATTTGCTGACGTTCCTGTTGAAGCGCTTGAATTTGGGAACGAATCGCCTCAATCTCAGCTTGTAGCTGCTCAGTCATAGAAAGTTTTTAAAAGGATATCTTACTTGGAGTTTATCGGTTTTCGGCCCCCCGGCTCAACTCCAGCACAGACAAAACCCCCTCACTCCCACCTAGATTGCGTATTCTTCTGGAAAACTTCCCATTTGACAAAAACTGCAAAGTAATCTCGCTCCCTTTAGACTCCCTTAGAAACTAATACCCACTAGCGTTTTTAGACACATTAAAAACAATCGAGCATTGGGAATACCATTATAACTAAAGGAATATTTTCCTTTTCCCGACCACCAACGCGCATCTTGGTGAACAAAGCGAAACTCTCCACCCCCCAAGCCAATATCACGCATATCAGACACTGCTACCCGTTGAGTTTCTCCTGTTTTTAGCACAAATTCCAAAAATCCTTGACCAATTCGTACAGCTTGGAGATTTCCGAGGATAGGAAATTCTACATAACCCCGGCTTATAAGTTGCTCGTTAAGCGCATTCAACAGAAAATGACTCCAAGCACCCTCTGCTGCATTCGCGAAATGCCAATGACTTTTATCGTCAGGCCATCCGGTTTCACTCCCATGTTGCCCAGATAAGACAAAATTTTTATGTCCAGGTCGCGTCCATTGGTAAGTATAGCTTGTTCCTCGATAAACACCGCTTTTATAACGCCGCGTTTGGCTTGTAAACAGATTACCCGCCTCCTTAAAGCACAATATCCTAGTTTTAGGTTTTGCTTGACGAGACCCTTTCAGCGTAACTTCAGCAATACCGACCTCTCCAACATAAGTGAAAAAATGTTTAAATTCAGAATCTATATAAGCCACTAATGCAAAAATTCCACCACCCATCCCTCCAAAAATCAAGATGAGAATTACGGGGAACTTGAAAAATAAAAGAATTAAACCTGTAATGACTGTTCCCAATACTCCACTCAAAACAGATTTAATCAGGCGCTTCAGAAACGGGATCGGCTGTTGGGTAATAGATAAGCTAGTATCCGCCGAAATAATTCGACCAATTTCTGGAGGAGGTGCTACAAAAAAATCGAACTCCGCAGGAATAGCGCCTCCTGCATGACGCGTCACTCCTTCAGGCGGACTCCAAGCAGATGCTAAGTTTTGATCCATGTGGTTTAGCTTCTCCTAATAAAAACCCCTCCTACTGCGGTAAGAGGGGAAGAAATTTAGAAGCTAACTCACAAACTACTTAACAGCTTGTTCGGTTAGCTTCGTCAAGACTTGATTAGAGCGTTCTACAAACGCCTTCATCCCTTCCGCATCAAAGCCTTTTTGAGCCATCAATGCCAAGTCATATACATGATGGCAAATCAAATTGGCTAAATCTTCCGAGGGCGAACTTGTAGCACCCTGAATAATACTGCCCTGACTAATTCTTTCTAGGTTTTGAATCAGCGGATGCGCCGTGTTGACTACCAGTGTATGTTCTTCGGGAAGTTGTACCGAATCTTGTTGCAGCAGCGCATTCATTTCTCGCAGGCGGCGCAAGAATTCCGGTAATAGAACCATTGCAGGTGGTGTTTCCTGGGGATTTTCCGATTTCAGCGCCTCAGTGCGAATATTCAATTTCGGCTTATTCAGCGCCTTTTGGAAAATCTCCTTAATGGTTTCGCTGCGAGTTTTGTTGGTATTCGGATCGACAATTTCTGAATCCTTCTGTACCAAGCTTTCATCGAGATCCGCATCGACTCGCGAGAACTTCACTTCCGAGTATTCCCGCTCCAAGAAGCTGATAAAGTGAGGATCGATGAACGAGTCCATAAACAGGACTTCTAAGCCTTGGTTTTTGTGCAGTTCGATGTAAGTCGCTTGGGTAACTTCATCGGTGCAATAGAAAACGCGGTTCTCGTGGCGTTCTTTATTGCGTTCCAGGTATTCCTTCAGCGTCGTATAGCCGCCAGTTCCCCGTTCTTTGGGGGTGACATCTTGCCAAGCATCCCCAGCTTCGGTTTGCACTTGCACTTCTGGGGTGTCGCTAGCCGTAGTATTACCCTGCCAGGTGGTACGGTAAATCAGGATCTCTTCAACTTGTTGTTTAAATTTGTCGTCGTTGAGACAGCCAAATTTGACAAAGGTGCCCAGATCCTTCCAGCCTTTAATGTATTCTTCGCGGTTGTCGCGGTACAGTTCCTTGAGGCGATCGCCAACCTTCTTGGCGATAAAATCGGAGATGCGGCGCACGGTGCGATCCATTTGCAGGGCGCTACGCGATACATTCAAGGGGATATCCGGGCTATCAATCACCCCGCGCATGGGTAGCAGGAATTTGGGGATAATCTCCTCGCAATGATCCGAGACAAACACCTGATTGCAGAATAATTTAATCTGTCCCTTGGTGACATCCACATCCGGGCGCAGTTTGGGGAAATAGAGAATCCCATTCAGCAAGAAGGGATAATCGGTATTCAGGTGAATCCACAATAAGGGTTCTTCTTGGAAAGGATAGAGGTAGCGGTAAAACTCTAGATAGTCCTCATCCTTCAAATCTCGCGGAGACTGACGCCACACCGCCTGCTGCTTGTTAATCTGCTCTCCATCCAGTTTGATCGCAACGGGCATGAAGTCGCAATAGGTTTTCACCAGTTGGCGAACGCGTGCGGGTTCTAGATATTCCTGTTCTTCATCTTGCAGGGTAAGCGTTACCGTGGTGCCCCGACTGCTGCGAGTAGACTCTTCTAGGGTAAAGGCGGGAGAACCGTCGCAAGTCCAATGAACCGCCTGCGCTCCCTCTTGGTAGGATAGGGTATCAATTTCGACCTTCTGCGCCACCATAAAGGAGGAGTAGAAGCCTAGACCAAAGTGTCCGATGATCGCTTGGTCGCTCGTGCCTTTATACTTTTGGATAAATTCTTCAGCGCTGGAAAAGGCGACTTGGTTAATATATTTTTTCACCTCTTCAGCCGTCATCCCAATCCCATTATCGGAGATGGAGAGGGTCTTGTTCTCTTTGTCAATGGTAATTTGAATCTCTGGTTCATCGAGATCCCCGGAGATTCCCCCAGAGTGAGACACCATCTTCAGTTTGGCAATGGCGTCAACGGCGTTGGAAATCAACTCTCTCAGGAAAATCTCGTGGTCAGAGTATAGCGACTTCTTGATAATCGGGAATATATTCTCAGTATGAATACTGATGTTGCCTTGTTCTAGCATGGTGGTCATAGGTCTGTTCTCGATTAGCGTGAGAGGGGCTTCAATGTAAGATTTTGCGCGATCGCGTCTCTTTTGCCCAGTGGATTCCCGCCAAGTCCTGATTCGGATCTCCCTACTTGGTAGAAAGGAGTTGTTATATTGAGAGCGATCGCACTTAGCTTTTTTTATGAGTCACTCATGAAAAGCTTCATCGTCTTTTCAGAATCATTTGACCTGACGCCAACTACAATAAGAGGCATTCCCAATCTTCTGAGGTCAGTCAGGCTCATTGAGGGCGATCTCAATCCTACTCTTTTTCGTTCTGAGTTCCGTTTTTTCTCTTAAGGTTGTAAGGATATATCGATCATGACAGATTTGACAACGCCCCTGAGTGTTCGAGCTTATTTGCATAAAGAGTTAGAAGCATTGGGAAGCTTTGAGGATTGCGCCCTATTAGATCATCCAGACTATGCGAATATTGGCGATCATTTAATTTGGCTAGGAACGCTTTTTTATCTAATCGATGTTCTCCAAACTAAAATCAAGTATGCTGCTAGCGTAACTCGCTTTTCCGCCCAGGCAATGGAAAAAAACATTAGTCCAGATGCACCTATTCTCCTTCAGGGGGGCGGAAATATGGGGGATCTTTGGCCTATTTTTCAAGACTTTCGAGAAAAAATTGCGACTCAGTATCCCAATAGACGAATTATTATTCTACCTCAAACCATTTACTTTAAAAATCCTGAGAATTTAAAGAAAGCAGCTAAAGCTTTTAACTCTCATCCCGACCTCACCTTGTTTGTACGCGATGATACGAGTTATGCAATTGCTCAAGAGAATTTTCATAAATGTCGAATTCTAAAAGCTCCTGATATGGCGTTTCATTTAGTTGGAATGCCCGATCTAAATTTTCAGCTTCCTTATAAAAAAAACTTTTTGTATCACTGTAGAAGCGATCACGAGCCGTTTCCTATTTCAGCGATGAATTTGCCGAATATCGTGCAATCAGACTGGATTTCTTACAAATGGGTTAATCGAGAAAATATTCAGGATTTAAAAGCATGGTACTGGAAAATTCCTGGAATTATTCGCCTATACCGCGAAGGATGGCAGCGAGGCTTAACGCGCCCTTCTGAATGGCTTGCTCGACAAGAATGGCAAAAGTCTAATCCTAATTTAGAAAAGCTGAACTCGGTCTATAATCCCTCCATTCATCATAAATCCTGGATGTACATGCACGCAGGAATTTATCAGCTTAAACCTCATCGCTTAATTATTACAAATCGCACTCATGGTCATATCACCTGTATGATTTTAGGGATACCCCATGTATTTGCGCCCGGTTCTTATTTTAAGAATGAGGCTTTTTATAAAGCTTGGACGCATCAGATTCCTTTTTGTAAATGGGTGACAGAAGCTTCTCAAGTTAAACCCGCAGTTGAAGAACTGTTAGAAAAGTTCCCTAACCATTTTTCTAAGTAGGTGGTCTTAATTAAGTGTAAAATAGAAAAAGTAGTTATCCAGGTGCGATCGCTTTATGCCAGCTCGCTTAAAAATTCGGCTAACTGAGCCGGAAGAGGAAGAACTCTCAAAGTTAACTTA
>NZ_MJGC01000082.1 GCF_001746915.1 Desertifilum tharense IPPAS B-1220 | reverse complement strand
AGATTAAAAGCAAATTAGCCCTCTAAACTCACGACCGGGATCGTGCAAAGTCCCCCTTCAAGCAATAATAAAAGAACTCCCAATTCCCAATTCCCCTCTTCCCCAACTCCCAACTCCCAACTCCCAATTCCCTTCTTCCCCAACTCCCAACTCCCAACTCCCAATTCCCAATTATGATAAAGTGGCTGATTTGAGAGTAGAGAAGAAGGCGTTCCAGCGTGCTAGCAGCATTACTATACGGTAAAGAAGACCTCCGGTTAGAAACCACGGAAGATCCCACCCCCCAAGCTGGTGAGGTGACGATCCGCGTTAGAACCGCTACAACTTGCGGTACCGATCTTAAAGTTTGGCGGCGGGGAGGTCATGCCAAAATGCTGAAACTCCCGTCTTTGTTTGGTCACGAAGCGGCTGGAGAAATTGTGGCCCTAGGGGAAGGGGTAACGGGGTGGCAAGTGGGCGATCGCGTTGTCGCCAATAATTCTGCCCCCTGCATGAACTGCTTTTTTTGTCAAAAACAAGAATATTCCCTGTGTCCAAACCTGACTTGGAATAATGGCACCTTTGCCGAATATCAAACCATTCCAGCCGCGATTGTAGAGCGAAATTTACTGGCAATTCCAGAGGATCTGCCGGATGCGATCGCCTCTTTAACGGAGCCTCTGGCCTGCGTTCTGCATGGCATTGCCCGATCGGGTATTCGCTCTGGAGATACGGTGGCGCTTCTGGGCGATGGCGCGATCGGCTTAATGTTTGTCGCCGTTTTGGCCCGTCAATATCAAGCCAAAATTCTCCTATTTGGCGGGAACGAGCAGCGCTTAGAACTCGGACGACAACTCGGCGCAACCCAAGCTTACAACCACCATCAAATCACCGATATTCCCAGCATCGTGCGCCAGCAAACCCAAGATTGGGGGGCAGATATCGTCATCGAAGCCACGGGCGTTCCCAGCGCTTGGGAAACCGCGATCGCCTGCGGTCGTCCCGGCGCTACGATCAACCTATTCGGCGGCTGTCCGCGCGATAGTACCATTACCGTGAATACCGACCGCTTGCATTACAGCGAACTCACCCTCAAAGGCGTCTTTCACAACACCCCCAAATACGTGCGCGACAGCTTGGCGCTGCTAGCAACTCGCAGCATTCCCTTTGAAGCCTTAATTAGCGATTATCGCCCCTTGCAAGACCTAGAAAGCGTGTTTCAGGCGATGAAGAACCGTCAAGCCATCAAGGTTGCGATCGCGCCATAGAACTTCACAAATCACCGATTTCCAGGTAACGAGCGCTTATGATCGGAAAGCTAAATCACCGTCCAGGTTGTGCGGCGGTGCAAGTGAAGTCTACCTAGCGTATGAACAAAATTGGTTTATTGCTCTTTTCCCTAGCCGTTTGCTGGCTGCCAACACCAGCCAACGCCTTACCGGGACAAACAACAGACGTTGTGACCACTTGGATACAAGCCCATCCTACCCTGCGACCGGGTAGCGGCGAGCGACTGATGGTGCGTAAAAGTAACTCCCCGGCGCAGCGCTTTTTGTTCCAAGCCTCCGTTTTACCCCCAGGTCGCGCCACCCCGGCCCCGGATTCGAGTATTATTAGTCACGAGCGGATTGAGCTATTTGATAGCATTAATGGGGTTACGCGCGATCGCCTCGAAGAATCCCTCAGAAGCATCTACGGTTCCGACATCTACCAAGACTACACCCAAGCTAGGGTTGTCTACGAATATCCTTCGCCCCTGGCGATTAATCAAGCGCGCACCCAAAGCACTCCCCTGCGAGAATCCTTACAAGGTCAACTGCGCCAAGGCGTCCGGTTTGCCTATTGGGTAGAAACAGCCGAACCGCGTAATGGGATCGCCGTTACTGGTCGGATGGTCGTTTTTCTCAGAAGCGATCTCGACAAAATGGAAACAGAACTTCGCAACCGCTAGAAACTCAGCCACTCGCCCGCAAAAATACTTTTCACCGCTACGGCGATCTGGGCAATGTCTCGATCGAGTAACGGCGGCCAAAAGACGCCCCGCTTCTGTCCTAAAGCATACAGTTGGGGGCTTTCGGTAGCGAGGAGATAAATCGCATAGGCGAGTTCTCGATCCAAACGATCGGTTTGTTGCAGTGCGTCAAACACAATTTTTAGGGCTAACAAAATGGACGTGACTTGTCCGGGAATAGGCGCTTCATTGTGTTGCAGCCTCACCAAAAAAGCATCCGGGTTTTGGTTGGTATGACTGGCTTGGGTAATTAAAAAGCGTCGAGCAGTTTCGTAATCCATAAATCCTGAGAAAGTCGCCTTCAGACACGCACGCCAATATGATGAAAATCCCTTCCGACACAAGCGCCTCAATCATTACTCTACTCGGAATGGAGGACTTTGGCGGTACTTTGAAATCCACTCACTCCTTTCAACTCCTTTAGGTCTATCCATGCTAACGACTTCTACCGTTCCGTTTGTCGATCTGTCCATTGCTCACCAACCCATCCAGGCCGAACTGGATGCCGCCATTGCTCAAGTTTTGCGCCAAGGCGATTTTATTATGGGCAAGGCTTTAGCCGAATTTGAAGCTGCTTTTGCTCAGGCGTGCCAAACGCAACTGGCGGTAGGAGTCGCTTGCGGAACAGATGCGATCGCGCTCGGCTTAAAAGCGTGTGGCATTCAACCGGGCGATGAGATTCTGTTGCCTGCCAATACCTTTATTGCCACCCTGATTGGCGTCCTCCATGCGGGCGCTACCCCGGTGCTAGTCGATTGCGCCCCAGACACGGCTCTGATTGACCTGAATGCGGCCAAAGCTGCCATTACCTCAAAAACGAGAGCCATTGTCCCCGTGCATCTCTACGGGCAAATGGTCTCGCCTCAAGCCCTATTAGAATTAGCCCAAGCCCATTCTCTGTTGATTTTTGAGGATGCGGCCCAAGCTCACCTCGCCCAACGAGACGGATACACGGCTGGATCGGTGGGAACGGCGGCTGCTTTTAGCTTTTATCCCAGTAAAAATTTAGGAGCCTTTGGCGATGGTGGCATCGTCTGTACCGCCCAAGCAGAAGTCGCCGCCAAAATGCGATCGCTCCGCAACTACGGCGCACCCCGCAAGTATTACCACACCGAACTCGGTACCAATAGCCGCCTTGATACCCTGCAAGCGGCAATTCTCAACGTCAAACTCCCCCATCTGAACGCCTGGAATCAGTCGCGCAACCAAGCCGCTCAACATTACGATAGCGGACTTGCCGCTTTTGGCGATCGCGGGATTGTCCCGATCCAAAATCGCAGCGGTACGGGTCACGTTTATCACCTCTATGTGATTCGCGTCCTTGACGATTGCCCCATAAATCGCGACACTTTACAACAAAAGCTAGAAGAACAGGGCATTCAAACAGGGATTCACTACCCAATCCCCTGTCACCTACAACCCGCCTATCAAAATCTTGGGTTTAAAGCTGGAGATTTCCCCCAAGCCGAGCAACTGTGCCAGCAAATTCTTTCTCTCCCCATGTTTCCCGGCATAACTTTACAACAAATTCAACAAGCGATCGCCGCAATTGGGTTAGCCATCGGTGAAAATTAGGGAAAACTAAAGATTAAGGAGTTCGCGATACGCAGGCGAACTCCCTTTAATGTTGCTTAGGGAATGCATCTCAACCCCTGCAAGAACGGTACGAACCCTTAGATGGTTTGCCCCAAAACAGCTATGACAACTGAAAAACTCAAACGTAATTTTCCCCTAACGGAGCAAACCCTGCTCTTAAGCGCGATCGCCTTTTTATTGCTCGCGTTGTATGCCCCCGTCCTCGTCCATTGGTACGACGGCTGGCTGAATAAAAGTATTAGCATCGAACACGAATACTTTAGTCATGGGCTAATTGGCATTCCCTTTGCAGCCTATATTGCTTGGACAAAACGCCATCGCTGGCAGCAATTAGCCAACCGCTCTCACCTCCTGGGCGGGATACTAATTGGGTTAGGGGGGATATTTTACCTCAGCGGACTGCCCCACTTTGTAAACCTCTCCTTTCCCGCCATTTTGAGTGGGATTTGTTTGTGGCTCAAAGGCATACCCGGATTTAGGCTCATGGGGTTTCCCTTATTGCTGGTCTTTCTGGCGACGCCCACCGATGTTCCCTACTTAATTGAACCCTACGCCCTTCCCCTGCAAAGCTTCATTGCCAACATCGCCGGATTTATCCTATCGAGCTTGGGGATGGATGTCACCGTCGAGCAGATTTATCTATTTGTCGGCGGTCGAGTCGTAGAAGTAGCCCCCCACTGTGCGGGGTTAAAAATGTTATTTACCAGCCTCTATGTCAGCTTAATGCTGTTGTATTGGTCGGGCGCGATCGCCTCTCGTCGTAAAACCAGCTTACTCCTCGGTGGAGCCGCCTTAATTAGCGTCACCGCCAACATTATCCGCAATACCCTCTTAACCTACTTCCACGGAACGGGCAACGCCGCCCTATTTGACTGGTTGCATGAAAGTTGGGGAGGCGATCTGTATTCAGCGGGAATGCTCGGTTTAATTGTGGTACTGCTCAACGTTATCGATCGCGAAGATGAAGAGTGGGACGACGAAGCGGAAGCAGACAAATTAGAGTCAGAGCAATCATGATGGATGCACAACCCGATAGCAACTCCTCGAAAGACAGAGATTCTCTCGGCGACGAAAGCCCCATGAATCCCACTCCTAAAGCCATTGTTGCCGGAAAGCGATCGCGCCTAACCCGTGCCGTCTTAATCGGCTTTTTGCTCCTGGTGGTTGCAGTCGCCGCCTTACCCGGTTACTTACAACTCCAATGGCCTTGGATGTCTCCCCCGCCCGTCATCACCCTGCGCCAACTGCAAGAATTACGCCAAACCGGGATAGAAATCCCCGACTGGGAAACCGTTAACCAACAGGAAATCTTTATTGGCGGTCATAAATGGTCGGTGCAAAGCATCGAAAAAGATAACCAAACCGCCGTCGTCTTGCTGCTACCGCAAAACGGCCCCTTAGATCAACCCCAAGTTGCCTGGGTCGATATTAACGGCTTTCAGCAGCAACTCTCCCGCCAGTGGCGCACCGACTCTCGCCGCCGCAAATCCTTGAGCCTAGAAGCAACCCCAGACCATCCGACCGCGCAAGTCACCGCCCGATATTTTCGCGGCTGGAACCCTAGCCAAACTTATGCCATCTTGCAATGGTATGCTTGGCCCGGTGGCGGACATCCTGCCCCTAGCCAATGGTTTTGGGTCGATCGGGCCGCCCAAACTCGACGCGATCGCGCCCCCTGGGTTGCCGTGTGCGTGCTGATTCCCATCGAACCGCTAGGAGACATCGAACAAACCTGGCCGATGGCGGAATCGTTAGGAGAAAGCATTCAATCGACCTTAATGGCAGGCCCTTTGAAATTCAGACATCCAAGAACAGGAAATCGTTAACGGGTATGGCACACAAAGACGAAGGTTGTAACAGAACGCCTCAGCGCATTTCTTGGCCTCGAACCTTCATCGGTCTAGGATTAGCCAGTTTATACACCAGCACCGCCACGCTGTCCTACACCTTCATTCTGTGGTCGATCCAACCCCAAAAGG
This sequence comes from Desertifilum tharense IPPAS B-1220, assembly GCF_001746915.1. Lineage (NCBI taxonomy): Bacteria > Bacillati > Cyanobacteriota > Cyanophyceae > Desertifilales > Desertifilaceae > Desertifilum > Desertifilum tharense. The sequence goes on along the minus strand of NZ_MJGC01000082.1, from coordinate 26,004 downwards.
CGATCGCGCAAACCCCACCCACCGATACCGAACTGCAACGCCTCCTCGAAGAACGCCGCCAGCGCCTGCAACGAGAAGGCGGACTTCCCACCCTAGAACTCGAACCCGCCGATCCCCTCCTTCCGAGTCCCCAAGCCCCTATCCCCCCCTTATTTCAAACCCCGCCAACGCCAGCCCTCGATCCGGTAATAGAATTTGACACCTATCGCCTCGGCCCCGGAGATGCCATTGGCGTCAGCGTTCTGCGCTTTCCCGACCTCAGCTTTCAAGCCGCTTTGGATCTCGAAGGGAATATCACCGTTCCCCTCCTCGGTCGAGTTCCCCTCACCGGCTTAACCTTAGAAGAAGCCCAAGAACGCATCCGATTTGGCCTCAATCGCTTTATCATCGATCCGGTCGTCACCGTATCCTTAATTGGCGTTCGTCCCGTCCAAGTCACCATCGCCGGAGAAGTTTTCCGACCCGGTTTTTATCCCCTCAATCCCCCCTTTGTCTCCACTGCCATCCTAATCGCCGGGGGAACTACTCAACAGGCGGATTTGCGCGACGTGCGCGTCCGGCGCATCTTACCCGATGGGAGCGTTATCGAACGCACCCTCGATCTATTTACCCCGTTAAGAAATGCCGATACCCTCCCCGACTTGCGCTTGCAAAACGGGGATGCGATTGTTGTCCGAACTTTAGATACCGACGATCTCACCTACGATCGCACGTTAGTGGCCAGCTCTACCCTGGCGCAGCAGCAGATCAGAATTCAAGTTTTAAGTTACGCTGGGGGTGGTGTCGGTGCCCTAGCCTTACCAAACGGCAGTCGCTTTACCGATGCCTTAGCCGCGATTCGGATCAATCCCGATAATACGAACTTTCGGCAAATTGCCCTGATTCGATTCGATCCAGAACGCGGTCAAGCGGTGACGCGTTTGTTAAATGCTAGAGATGCCATCTTAGGCAATCCCGCCGAAGATCCGATGCTGCTCGAAAACGATGTGATTGTTGTGGGTCGGAACTTGGTTGCCCGGATTACCTATGCTTTGGGTACCTTTACTCAACCGTTCCGCGACATTCTCGGCTTTTTACTCTTCTTCCGACAGTTGCGTCAGGGTGCAGAAAATTTGTTTGGACCAGATCAGCGATAAAATTGGCGCGATCGCATCTCTGGTGAAACCCTAGGGGGCGAATGCAACCCAAATTCACCCAAAATTGGTCAAAAACCGCAACCTGTTAGCGCCCTTAGAACTATCGATTCCCCTCCCCGTACAGACTCGACTCAAACTTTTTTACCGTTCGCTGGAGCAAAGTCCCTATGACTCCCCCCATTGTTAAACGCTATTTCATTGCCCTGAGTCAATATTGGTTTGCCATTCCGATTGGGATGCTCTTGGGGGGAACTGGAGGCTTTGTCTTCTCAGAAATGCCCGTTGCGCCGCCTAATTACCGCATTGACGGCGTTTTACAATACACGCGCCCGCCCGTCTCATTCTCGCAAACCGGGACGGCGATTCAAACCCAAGGTCAATCGCTCACCAAAGACCTGTTACTGGCTCCCAATGTTGTCCAAGCCGTCGCGAATCGACCGGAAGTGCAAGAAGATGTCCGAACGATTCGCACTAAAGCCAACGTCCGGCTGCCAAACCGCGAAAACCGCAGAAGGGGAGACCCCGAACCCGAACTCTTTGCCACCGTTCAGTATCAAACAGGCGACCCCAATCAGGGCTTAGTGATTGTCGATGCCTTGATGCAGGAAATGGTCGAGCAAAGCCGCCTGTTGAATACGGCGCGGTTGCGTTCAATTATCGATGAAATCAACAAACGTCTCCCGGAAGTAACGGCCGAACTGCGTCAAGCCGAACAGCAGTTACAGCAGTTTATCCGAGAAGAGCAAACGGCAATTTTAGCCACCCAAACCGGACAACTCCCGGCGGCGATTACCGGCACCCAAAACCAGCAACGCCAAATTCGCCTCGCCATTGAAGGCATTGAAGCCCAAATGCGGAGCTTGCAAGAGCGCTTGGGCTTATCTCCCGATCAGGCCTATGCCTCCGCTGCGTTGAGTGCTGACCCGATTATTGGCGATTTACGCGCCCAAATTTATCGCAACGAGTCGCAAATGCAGTTTCTCAGCCAGAGTTTGCGGCCGGATCACCCCAACATGGTGGAGTTAAACCAACAGCAGCAAATGCTGACTCAAATGTTGCAGCAACGCGCCTCAGAGGTGATTGGGGGGGGCGGGTTAGCGGCTCCTTTGAGAAGTGGCGATCAAATTCGCCAAGATAGCAGTTTAGACCCCGCGCGGCAGCAGTTGGCGCAAAACCTGGTGGCGCTGCAAACCCAACGCGATAGCCTGCAACAGCAATTACAAGCCTCTCTGGTGACAGAAGAGGAGTTAAAGCGCCAGTATGCCGCCTTGCCGAATAAGCAGATGGAGCAAGCTCGTTTAGAACAGCAGGTGGCGCTGAAGAAGACTTTTTACGATACGATGCAAGCCAAGCTGATTGACGCTCAAGCGGCTGAGGCAGAAACCGCCAGTTCGCTGACTTTAGCCCAAGCGCCTCGCGTCGCCTCTGAAGAGATTGCCCAACCCTTACCTGCACCCATACTGCTGGCTGCTGGGGTCGGTGGTGGTTTTGTTGCCGGGGCTGCCGTGGTCTTCCTCTTGGGGATGCTGGCGGGAACGCTGCAAACAATGGAGGACATCCGCAGCGCTCTGCGCGATCGCGAAGTCAATCTTTTGGGAATTCTCCCCTTTATCGATGCCTTCGATCCAGAAGTGGATGGCGAACCGATTATCGCCTCGTTACATTCGCCCTACCTTGAGAGTTACGAGCGCTTCCGCAGCAACCTCCGCTCCATTGAAGGTAAAGCGGTGAAAGTGGTGCTGATGACCAGTACCATCGCCGAAGAAGGCAAAACCGTCAGCGCCTATAACTTGGCGATCGCGGCGGCTAGGGCCGGGAAGCGGACCTTATTGGTAGAAGCAGATTTGCGATCGCACTCCCTCGCCAGAGCCATCAAAGTCGCCCCCGATCCGGCTAGCACCCTCGAACCGTTCATGTACTACGGACAACTCAGCGAATGTATCCGCCTGGTGCCTAGCGTCGAAAATCTCTATATCGTCCCCAGCTTAGGACCCCATCGCCAAGCGGCGGCCCTGCTGGAATCGTCTGAAATGCGTCAGCTTTTAGAAGATGCGCGCGGACGATTTGACTTTGTAGTCGTCGATAGCCCCGCCCTAAGCCTGTGTAACGATGCTTTGTTACTCGAACCCCTCACCGATGGGATTGTTTTAGTCACCCGTCCGTGTTTCACAGCCGATAGTATGCTGGCAGAATCGGTCGATCAACTGACGGAATCCGAAGAGTTTCGCCTGCTTGGAGCCATTATCAATGGCGCGGATATCCCCGTGAAGCGTCTCCCCGTAGTAGAACCCCCGATGGCAACAGTAGAATCGGTCGAGCCGCCCAAAGCGCCAACCCAGTCGCGACACTCAGAAAAACAAAAAGCGAAAACCCGCTAAAACGGTAATAAAGGCGTTTCTGGTACAGCAGTTCCCAACGAATAAATGGGGGCTGACTGTGCCATTGACGCCGCCATCTTTAACAGATTGTCCCGTTCCGACGCTAAAAAACTCGCCGTATAAACTGCCCGATCCTGCGCCCAAATCACCGTAGAAAACGGGCTAGGCGGCTGTTTGGCAAACCCTTCCAACAAATAGCCCTGTACCCCAGAAGCCAGCGGGTAAGCCTTCCCTAAACGTTGATGCTCGGCTAAATCGCGTTGAGCATTGATCGAGCCTTGAGTATCGACCGCAAAACTCCCCACCAAACAAGGATAAGGACCGCTCGTACAACTAAACAAGCTGACATTGAGCGCCGCAGGGGAACTCGAACCCTGAACGCGCACGTACAAGCGCTCGATAAATCCATCATCGGCAGGTTCCCCCAATAAAACAATCGCCGGTAAGCGCATCACCCACCCCGACGGCAAACTTTGACGAATTTGGTCGAGATAGGGCGAAAATACTGCCGCTGGGGAAGCAACCCCTTGAGTTGCAAAACTCAGACAGGCCATCATCCCGGAAAAAACTAAACAAGAACGGTTCATCAACGATTTCAATGGCATTTACCGAAAATAAACTCATCAAGTTTAGCCTCTCTCCTCTCTAAAAGGGCGGGCATTCAATCCATAGACTTCAGCCGCAGCAAACGATAGAGCGAAATCAGGGTCAATGCAGTCGGCTCAATGCACACCATCTGACCCAAGCGTGTCAAAATGTAACAGAGACATTAAACAAGTTTTTGTACTTATCGCGGTAGATATTCATCGTGTTTGTCCTCAGTGGCTACGAATATTTCTTAGGATTCCTGCTGATTTGCGGCTTAGTTCCCGTCCTCGCTTTGGGGGCTTCCAGCATTGTTCGCCCCGCACGCCGAGGCGCAGAACGCCGCACCACCTACGAATCTGGAGTTGAACCCGTTGGCGGGGCCTGGATTCAATTCAACATTCGTTACTATATGTTTGCCCTGGTGTTCGTTATTTTTGACGTAGAAACCGTGTTTCTTTACCCGTGGGCAGTTGCATTCAGCCAGCTTGGACTATTGGCCTTTATTGAAGCCCTCATTTTCATCGGCATTTTGGTAATCGGCCTAGTTTACGCTTGGAGAAAAGGAGCGTTGGAATGGTCATGAGTTCTAATTCCACAGACAATACCCAAAAAATTCTTTACCCTATCGAACGGCCCCAGGTCACAAGCGACCTTTCAGAAAATATCATTCTGACCACCGTAGACGACCTCTACAACTGGGCGCGCTTATCGAGCCTTTGGCCGTTGATGTTTGGTACCGCCTGCTGCTTTATTGAGTTTGCGGCGATGATTGGTTCGCGCTTTGACTTTGACCGTTTTGGCTTAGTTCCGCGTTCTAGTCCGCGCCAAGCCGATTTAATTATTACTGCTGGCACGATTACCATGAAGTACGCGCCGACGCTGATTCGCCTGTACGACCAAATGCCAGAACCGAAGTATGTGATGGCGATGGGCGCTTGCACCATTACAGGGGGGATGTTTAGCGTTGACTCTCCCACTGCCGTTCGCGGGGTGGATAAACTGATTCCGGTGGATGTGTATATTCCCGGTTGCCCGCCGCGTCCGGAAGCGATTATGGACGCCATTGTCAAGTTACGCAAGAAAATTGCGAACGATTCCATGCAAGAACGCGGTCGAACCTTGCCGACTCACCGCTATCATACGGTGAAGCATAAGATGAAACCCACTTTGCCAATTTTGACGGGTCAATATCTCCAGTCTCCGACTCGGAACGCCCCACCCAAGGAATTGACAGAAGCGATGGGAATGCCTGTACCCCCAGCACTCCAGTCGGCGAAGAAGGAGGAAGTCAAGCGTGGCTGAAGAAAAATCGGACAAGCCTGTAGAAGCAGCGGAAAATAAACCCACTCCAACGGGTAAAGTCTCGAAGTGGTTGAAAGAAAACGGTTTTGAGCATGAAGCGCTAGAACCGGATCATCTTGGCGTGGAGATGATTAAGGTTGAACCCCAGGTGTTCCTACCCATTGCCACGGCGTTGTATGCCTATGGGTTTAATTATCTCCAATGTCAGGGCGCTTACGATTGCGGGCCGGGCGATTGCTTGGTCAGTTTCTACCATCTCATTAAAGTTAGCGATAATGCTGACCGTCCCGATGAGGTGCGCGTTAAGGTATTCTTACCCCGCGAAGATCCAAAGGTGCCTTCGGTGTATTGGATTTGGAGAACGGCAGATTTCCAAGAGCGGGAATCTTACGATATGTTTGGGATTGTCTACGAGGGACACCCCAACCTGAAGCGGATTTTGATGCCGGAAGATTGGGTCGGTTGGCCGTTACGCAAGGATTACATTTCGCCCGATTTCTACGAGTTACAAGACGCCTACTAAAGGCGATGTAGAAAATCTATCGTTTTACCCTAGCCCGCCGAAGCGGGCTTTATTATTGGTCAAAATTATCCGGGCGGGGATATGACTAAAAACAACTCTGCGGCGTGGAAGTTTGTGATTTTAATCGGCGTGGTGAGTTTGTGCGCCGATGCAACCTATGAAGGGGCGCGTAGCATTACTGGCGCGTATTTAGGCGTTTTGGGGGCGAGTGGGACAATTGTGGGGCTGGTGGCAGGTTTGGGCGAGTTAATTGGCTATGGCTTGCGCTTGTTGACTGGCTATTTGAGCGATCGCACTCGGCAATACTGGAAAATTACCACGCTCGGCTATTTTATCAATACGGCGGTGGTTCCGCTGATGGCGCTGGCGGGTCGGTGGGAGGTGCTTGCTGTGCTAATGGTTTCAGAACGAACCGGGAAAGCTATTCGGACGCCGCCTAGGGATGTGCTGCTATCCCATGCCGCAATGCGGGTGGGGAGAGGCTTGGGATTTGGTCTGCATGAGGCGATGGATCAAATTGGGGCGGTTTCTGGCCCGTTGATGGTGACAGCGGTTCTCGCCTTACAGGGAGGTTATCGCGGCGGGTTTGCTGTCCTGATCATTCCAGCCATTTTAGGCTTAGTTGTGTTACTGGTCGGTCAGAAAATCTACCCCAATCCCCGCGATTTTGAGCCTGTAACCCAGGATTTACAAGGGGAGGGGCTTCCAAGACATTTTTGGGTTTACCTGGGGGCTGTGGCTTTAATTGCGGCGGGCTATGTTGACTTTCCCTTAATTGCCTTTCACCTGCAACAATCGGGAATGGAACAACCCACACAAATTCCGTTACTCTACGCCGTGGCGATGGGGGTAGATGCGATCGCGGCTCTGATTTTTGGCTATTATTTCGATCGCATCGGCATTTTAACGTTAGCGATCGCCATTGTCCTATCCCTGGGTTTTGCCCCTTTAATCTTTTTAGGCGGTACTGCTTATGCCCTCTGGGGAATGGTGCTATGGGGAATTGGCATGGGGGCGCAAGAATCCATTTTAAAGGCAGTGGTTGCAGGGATGGTTCCCCCAGAGCGGCGGGGTTCTGCCTATGGCATTTTTAACACAGGTTATGGACTGGCTTGGTTTGCAGGCAGCACATTGATGGGCATTTTATACGATACGTCCCTCTCGCTACTGGTGGGTTTTTCGGTACTGATTCAAGCCTTAGCAATTCCGGCTTTGTGGGTAGTGACTCGCCGAAATCCGAGTTGAAAATTAAGGTTCTTCAGGACAATTGGGCGACTGATTATCTTCGCTGACTGCGTAGTGATTGGGGAAAGAGGGCAAAAAGTGAGTTTTTCCAGTCTTAATCGTTAGGATTTCATGAGTTTTCCGCCCTAATTGGGGTTTTGGGTTGTTAGCGCGGCGAAGGGGTAGGGCATTCTAACAAGAGTAAAGGTGATAGGGAAAGTTATGGCGATCGCGGCTGATACAATTCTCACTTCTGTGCGGACTTACCTGAAGCAACTCGGCCAAGAAATGGTAGCTTTGGTGAATGCTTACCCGGAAGTGTTTGAGATTCCAGAACTGAAGCAACAGCTTACAGATTTTCAACAAGCGCATCAGGAAGCCACCCGACGGCTAGAAAACCCAACCCTATCTATCGCCACGCTGGGAACGACTTCTTCAGGCAAATCAACCATTGTTAATGCTTTAATTGGTCGGAGAATTGCCCCAATTGAAGCGGGTGAGATGAGTGGGGGAATTTTAAGGCTAGTTTACGCCGAACAAAACCGCCTAGTCATTGAAGCCACTGAGGGAGCAAAGTGGGAAACTGGAGAATGGACAGGACTTAACGATCGCGATATCTACGATCGGATTCAAAGCGTGATGTTAGCCTATCACGATCTGCGCCGTCGCCAAAAAGACTGCATTGCCCCCCAGATTACAGTTTACGGCCCGCTTTTGCCTGCGTGCGATCGCGCTTTGCTCAATCTCCCCCCAGGTATCGGTATCGAGATTATCGATTTACCGGGTCTAAAGTCTATTCAAGATAGAGAAAATCTCCAAATCATTCAACCGCAGGTTAGAAAAGCCTGTAGTTTAGTAGCGCTTGACTACGGCCAAGTAGATGAAGAACATCGCAAACGCCTATTGGAAGAGTTAAAAGAAGTTGTCACCTATCTCAATGGTCGCACAGATTCCATGATCTTTGTGCTTAATCGCGTCGATCAAAGAAAGACAGATGATTTCCCACTAGAATCTAGAATTGAGAAGCTAAAAACAGAAATTCAAACGGTACTGTCTTTACCAGAACCACCAATAGTAATTCCATTTAGTGCCATTCTTCTCTACCATGCTCAGTGCGCTTGGGGAACTGAGAGCATAAATGGTTCTTCTTCAATTAAGCCGAAACAACGCTTGATACATTTGAAGGGGATGTTTGAAGACTGTGCAGGACTTATTAAACATAAAACTCTTGAAAATCGGGATTTGCGTCAATGGTTTCGCAACATTGAGGATAAAATTGATGACAACCAAGATATTGATGATGAAACAATGCAAACAATTTATCGCCATGCATTAGATTGGAGTGGAGGAAAGCAACTATGGGAACAACTCAACTTACGCGTTCAACATTCTTTTTATGAAATTGTTATTGTGCCTGCATTAATACAAGTATTGAAAAGTTTTGATGCATTAGCTAGCAAGATTGACACTATTTTAGAAATTCGTCAGATTGAAAAGAAACAAGAAGTTGAAATCCGAATAGAAAAGATCAAAGAGATAGAACAAAACTTAAAGGAAGTTATAAAAAAATATTGTGAAGACCTGACAAAAGGCATTAAAGACAGAATAGAAGAATTTAAGGAAAATACTCCTAAATCTCGCAAAAAGGGAACAAAAGCAAGGATTAATGATAAAATAGAAAAATTTAAAGAATTTAGAGACATAGTAGATAAAATTGCAGACGATCTAAATCAAAAAATAATTATTTTTGTACAAGAAGCACTCAAAAACAAAATGGCTGTTTATGATTTAGAAGATGGATTACAAGCAGTAATTTCTCCTGTTATTGCCCATGATATAGCTAGAGCCTATGACAAGGTACAAAGCAAACTTCATGAATTTAATTCAGATTCTGGTTTCTTAGTTAAGAGCGTTCGTTTAGATGATCGGCAAGCAATCAAAGAATTGGAATTAGCAGAGATGGCTGTCCGCAAACTCTACAAAGCAATGAAAGAAGCTCTTTCCAGAAGAGCCTGTTTTGTTTTACAGGGAAAAACAAAAGAACTTGAAGAAGCATTAAAGAGCCTTGCTGGTAAGAAATTTGATGAATTGGATAGTCTAGTTAAGCAAGAACTCGTTGGGCTGAATATAGATCGATCGATTTATACCGAATTTAAGCAAAGAGTTTCTGTTGAACCACCATCAATTCCTGATGACTTTTTTAATTTTCAAAACACTATGACACAAAAAGAATCTTCAGAAAAAAGAAAAATAGGTTCAAAAAAAGTAAAGGAAAAATACATAGAAGGAAGTTGTTTTTGGAAAGAAGAAAAAACCAGAGTAAAAACAGTAGATGAATATGGAGATGTTGAATTTAGAGAATTGCGTATTCCTGATTTCGATCAAATGACCAAACAATGGCGAGATGGAGTCAAAAATAATGAATCAGAACTATGGGATAAAATTGGAACCTGGACAATAGAATATTTAACTAAATTTATTGATGAATTCGATGATTCTGTCAACTTTATCCTGAAGATGGTAGAGACTGAGTTAAATAGACAGCTAAGTTTTGTTAAACAAGAACTGGATTCTGAAATCGAACGTTGGAGTGGAATTCATTCTCAAATAGAGTCCATAGCAGAACTCCGACAAAAGCTTTCCGAGTATCATGAAATGTCTAATTAGTGGAGGGTATTTATAAAAAAGCAACTGGCTAAACTTAGCAGACCTTAATAGACTACCTAGTAAGCCGATTAATTGATCGTCTTGTCAAAAAGAGAAAGCAACAAACTCTACTCCATCTCTTGAATCAGAACCTTCTAATTAAAAATATGATTGATTGCTTAAAATCCTTGTTTAGTGGTCAAAAAGAGAAAAGAATTTACTCTAATCCATCTCTTGAATCAGAATCTTTTACCCAAAAATATGTTTTATTGTTGGTAGTAGAGGCTGATGCCAATCCAGAGATGATTCAGCAATTAAAAGAGGAGCCAAGAATAACTTCAGAACTACTACCTTATATTTCCTCTATCTCTCTGATACAGGGGATATGGCAAGGAAGCGAAAGCGAATACAAAGAATTGTTCAACATAGATCATTTATTTCAAGAAAGCAGCAAAAGAGAGGAATTATATTCTGAATATGATATTCATTTAATAAAGATAGTTCTTGACGAACGTCAACCCGAATTTTCAGAAGGAAATAATTCTTTGAATTGGTATGATGGATTTCGCAAGATTTCTTTACTGACACAAGAGAAATATAAGCTCGAAATATCTGAACGTCTATCCTCTGATGTGACTGATGGCTTTGACTCTAAACTTTATCGCTAACTAGGAAGTGCTTTTATGTTAATTCCAGCTTTATTTGGTGTAACCGATCCGTTTTTGATTAAAGGATTGTTAGATGGCTCGTTGGTACGATATGGGGGTGTTATTCGTTGGGCAGCAGGAACGGGTAAAGGTGGGCAAATTTATAGCCATCTGGTAGAAGGTTCTGGGCTGACTAGCCAACTGATGTTATCCCCCCTATCTACACTTATTCAAATGGCAGGAGATGGGATAATAATTCATAAGGTTAATCAAGTTCAGAAAACCTTATCGGCTGTTATGGGTTTAACTCAAATTGCGGCTGGCGCAAGCGTGCTTAACTTGGGGGTGAGTATTGCTGGATTTGCGTATATGGGTTATAAACTCAACCAAGTTCAGAAAGCAATTGGCGACCTGAAACAGTCGATGGATGCGGGATTTCAGAATCTTGAAGAAAGACTTGATACCCTTTCAGAACAGTTGGGCTACTTGCATTTGTTGGTAGAAGATAGCCGAGAACAACAAAAACGCCTGAGTGGGGCAATTAATGAACTGCATAAAGCACTTTTGATTAAAGAAATTGCGGATTTGCAAGCCGAACTTATCAGCCTGCGCTATTTCCCTGACAGCTTACCGAAAGATGCGGTAAAAACTGCCACTAGGGTGCGCTTATTTTTGTCTTCTCAAGCCTTGCAAGCGCCTGTAGAACTGGATGCCCAAAACTTACTGTTAACGGATGTGGCTACCCAAGGATGGGCTGTAGCGACAGCAACCGAGGCGCATTTACTCTTAGAACATGGGCTGATCCGAGAAGCCCAAGAACTGCTGGCGTATGAGGTTCCCCGGTTTGAGGCGCATTCTCGACAATGGGCAACACAACTGCTCAAGAGCGATCGCACTGAGCTAGCCACCGCCTACCGCTTCCAAGCCCCACGCTTTAGCGAATATATTACCCCAGAACGAATTGAGCGGATCGCCCGCATTTCCCCGGCTGACTGCAACCTCAACCCAGAACAAGCGCGACGCAAGCAAAAAGAAGTTGAAGTCGAATATGAGATGTTTCGCAGCGCCACCCTAGACGAACGCTGGAACCATCGCCAAATTGCTGTAGCGGAATACCTCGATGGCTTTAGCGAACTCACCGCCCGTTTAGACAGCGTACAAGCCTTTGCTCATCTGTGCGAACAACAAGGCGTTAAAAGCAGCCGCCAGCTTCTCCCGCGCGAAGATGCTCAACCCGAATTATATGTTCTCTGCTCCAATTAACCCCATGCGATCGCCTCTACTCGTCCCATGACGGGTAGGCTGTGGGGGTGGGTGCTTGCGGAACTTTTTAGGAAAATGGCGTATCCAAGATTAATAAAACCTCACACTTCTGCTGGAGTGTATCTGCAATGATTCGGCGAATTGTTAGTTTAACTTCACTGATTTTACTTTTCCAAGGGCTGCCTGCTTTTAGCCAAACGCTGCCCAGAACCCAGGAAAATCTAGACCCCATCGCCCAAGTCACTGCGGCGAACTTTATGTCTAACTTTCCGGATGGTAATTTCTATCCAGAACGTACCATTTCCCGTGCAGAACTGGCTTCAATTTTAGTCCGAGTGTTTCGCCTGGATGTGCGCCAACCCACTCGTACAGAAACCCTGACTCTCACTGATGTTCCTACCACCCACTGGGCGTATAACGATATTCGCACCGCCATTCAAACTGGGATGATGACGGGTTATCGAGAAGGACAATTCTTCCCCAACCAACGGGTAACGCGGGCGGAAGCCTTTTCAATTATTGCTCAGGGGTACGGCGTGTTTCAGTTCCCCGATGAAAATATTCGGAATTTACTCTCTCGCTATCCCGACTCTAACGATATTCCCAGTTGGGCGCGAAAATCGATGGCAACTGCCCTCTATGAGGGATTTGTCAATACCGATAGCAATAGCCGCATTCGCCCCCAAGATCCAATGACGCGGGGGGATATGGCTTACGCCCTGAGTCAATATCTGGCGCGCCAAGAACGCCCTGCTACCATTCCCTGGAACGATGATGCGAATGTAAGTTCGTTTCTCCCCTAAACTGAACGATCCCAGAAACCGGGCTTCTAAACAACCCGGTTTCTTAATTTTTGCCAAAGTGCGCTACCCTCAAAAAAGTCATTGAGTGGAATGAACAGCATGGCAGAAAATACAGAAATTTTGAATGCGATCGCGGGTGGGTTGGCTATTTTAATCTTCATTGGGGGTTTGCTGATGATGTTCACCACCGTCTTTACCACCAAGCGTTAAGCCGAACGGGGGCGCGTTCCTAGCACTGCGATCGCCACTCCGGTTAAAATCGCGATCGCCCCTACCCCCACCCCTACAGAAGGCAATTCATCAAAAATCAAATATCCCAACAAACTCGCACTCACGGGTTCGAGCAAAATGGCGAGGGTGACAAGCGTGGGCGAAATCCAGCGCACCGCCCAATTGCAACTGGTATGCCCAATGGCTTGCGACACCAGCGCCATCAAGAAGATATAAACATACACCATCAGGGGATAACCTGCGTAACTCGTCCCCCAAATTAAAGGTAATGGCAACAACACCAACGCCGACGCACTGTAGGCGACTGCAACATAACTGCCTACCCCCATCCCCTGACGCTGCGCTTCTCGCCCCAACAGAAAGTAGCAACTCGCAGCCCAAGCCCCCACTAACGCCAAACCATCGCCCAGTAACGGGTTAGTATAACTTTCGGCAGCTTCCGCTGTCCCAAAAGCAATTAAGATGCTACCCAAAAGCGCGATCGCAATCCCCAAAATCGTTTGTTTGCTTGGTATTTCCTTCCACCACCCCCAAGAAATCAGCGCCACCCAAACCGGGTTTGTGGTGACTAAGGTGGTAGAAGCGGCAATCGAAGTATAGGATAGCGAACTAATCCACATGGCAAAATGCACTGCTAGCGATCCGCCTGCTGCGATCGCATACAGCCAAGCGCGGCGAGAAGGTTGCAAGCGCCTGACATTGCGCCACGCAGGGAGCAAAATTAGCGAAGCCAGCGTCAAGCGTAGTGCGGCGACAACCAGGCTAAACCCAACCCCTTGAACCCCAGCCGCCGCCATCGATAGGCGAATAAAAATTGCTGCGGTTGACACAGCAAAAACGCCAATCGTTAGAATAACCGCGACTTGCCAAATCTGAGGTTTGCTAGAACTGTCAGCGTGCATTAAATCTAAAATCTCAAAGTATTTAACTGGTCTTGCAGTCGAATCTTTGCCACGATAGATGAAAGATCATCTAAGCTACAAGCAGCAAACCCCCTGTTGTATCCTTCATTATTTCTCTGAGACGGTACTGTGCCAAAACAGATTTCTTTACTCTCTCTTTTGATTGTAGGTAGTTTATGGAGCGTGGCTGAACCCGTGGCTGCACAGGTGCTAGTGCCGCACATGGTGCAGATCGATGCAGCCGAACTCGAACGTCGAGGCTTGCGTTTGGTTGAGGAAGCCGCTCAATTAGCGCAATTCCAGCAATTCGATCATGCGTTAGCCCGTGCTAAGTTAGCCTCTCAGTTACTACCCCAAAGTCCCCAAGTTTGGTTTCTCCTGGGTGGCTTGCACCTCCAAGCCAACGAACTCGATCCGGGCGTAGCCGCGCTACAACGCGCGAAAACCCTAGATCCAGATAACGCCCTAATTCTGTTTGCCCTCGGTTCCGCCCATTTTCAGAAAGCCCAGTATACAGATGCGGCTGAGTTTTTAGAAGCGGGATTAAAAATTCAACCCACTCAAATTCCCGCCTTATTTGATTTGGGTAACACCTATTACAAACTCAATCGCTTTCCTGAAGCGATCGCCCATTATGAAAAAGCGATCGCCCAAGACAGCAAATTCTGGCCCGCCATTAATAATATTGGTCTGGTGAAATACGAACAAGGCGACATTGACGCCGCCGTAGACTACTGGCAACAAGCCGCAGAACTCGATGAAAAGGCTGCCGAACCCATGCTGGCGATCGCAGTGGCGCTTTATGCTCAAGGCGATCGCGAACAAGGCTTAAAATTAGGCGAAACAGCCTTAGAACTCGATCCGCGCTACGCCAGTATTGACTTCCTCGTCGAAAACCTTTGGGGCGATCGCCTCATCTCTGCCACCCGCAGATTCCTAGAAACGCCGAGAATGCAAGAAATTCTCGCCAGAGTTGAAGCCCAATAAGCCCGGCGGAAGAAGGGAATTGGGAGTTGGGAGTTAGGGGTTGGGGAAGAAGGAAGTTAGGAATTAGGAGTTGGGGGTTGGGGAAGAACTAGGTACCTACTCAGAACTCAGCACTCTTGAATCCCCCCACCCTCTTCCCACTCAGCACTCAGCACTCAGCACTCAGCACTCAGCACTCAGCACTCAGCACTCAGCACTCTCTTCCCACTCAGCACTCAGCACTTTACACTCAGCACTCAGAAATCCCCCATCCTCTACCGACTCCCCGACCAACACTGTAATAAACTGGGTCGAGTGGCTGCACGCGGGAAAAGCCGACTTAAAGCCGAGGTGCGATCGCTTGCTCTCTCATCGGACAAATTCCATAAGGTTTCATAGAAAAAGAACGATACCCCTGCAAACCCCTGCTTGCGAATTTCTTGAACCTGCTGTTGAATTTGCTGCATGGGTACCGAACGACCCTTTAAGCCGCTGAGAACGCCTACCGCGACAGGGATATGGCTCAAAGCTTGTTTCACTTCTGGCTGTTGCAATTCCTCAATAAAGCGGGCAAGATCGTTCCGGTAGAGCTGAAGCACCAACTCTTCGACATAACCGCGTCTTTCCCAACCGAACCAGTCTTGTAGATACGTCGTGTAAGCGAACTCTTGGGGGTTCGGCGACAGGGAGATTAACACATTCGGCTTGCGGGCTTTGACTTCAGCAAATACCTTTGCCATCACTTGGGTAATCTTATTGGCTCGCCAGCGCACCCACTCCACATCCTGGGGGTTATCGGGCGGACGCCGACCGCGATGTTCGAGTTGATAGAGTTGTACCGTGTAGGGATCGTAGCCCAATTCCGCAGGCAAGCCGAAATGATCGTCAAGCTGAATGCCATCTATATCATAGTTTGTGACAACTTCGCTAATTAAATCCACAAGGAACTGCTGAACTTCTGGGTGAAACGGATTTAACCAGACTCGCGGGTGCTTCCCTTCGCGGACAATTTGCGAACCATCGCGGCGCTGAGTAATCCATTCAGGATGGCGTTTTGCTAAATCCGATCCCGCCGGAGCCATAAAGCCAAACTCAAACCACGGAATGACACTCATTTGCAAGCGGTGGCCTTGTTCTACCACCTCTTTGAGCATATCTCGACCTTGCAAACCAGGGGTAGGGTCAAGCGAGCGACCAATTTCCCGTTGCGCGACTGCACTGGGATACAGCGTATAGCCCCAATTCCAAACGGTTGGGTACACTGTGTTAAAGTTTAACTGTTTGAGACGTTGTAGAGCATCGCTGAGACGGGACGCGGAAAACAAGACATCGCTATCAATGTTTGTCATCCACACCCCCCGTAACTCAGTTACAGGCGTCGGTGGCGACTGCGCGACTACTGCGCGAGGCGCATGAACAAGTAGGGCGATCGCCATTCCAAAGACTAAAGCAAGTGCTAACCTAAAAAAACGTTGGATGGTATTCAATGGGTATATCCCCAATCAACAAGCAGGTAGACTGACGTTATTGGTTGGGCAACAGTGCCAAAATTTGATCGACAAACTCTTGATGATCGACCACGGGTTTTGAGATATAGCCATCAGCTCCACTTTGCTTGAGGAAGTTTTCGCGATCGCCCTGCATCGCATGAGCCGTGACTAAGATCACGGGTACATCTTTCGTCTGGGGATCGGCTTTGAGCATCTGGGTAATTTTAATCCCATCAACAGACTTCCCTTGGTAAACGCTGCGGGCTAGCGAAACATCCATTAGGATGATGTCGGCTTCGCCAGAGTGAACGATTTGCATCACTTCTTCCACATTTTCGGTATGCTTGACCGAGAGACCCCCCCGTTTGGTGAGAATTTTCGAGAAAACACGGGCATTAACAGGATCGTCTTCCACAATTAAAACGGTTCTCATGATGCTTTCCTTTTGCTTTGATTAGTAAATGCAGGCGCACTTAATTGTCCTGCGTGGCGAAACGATGACTACTGTGAAGTGTATCTGTTTTGTCTGGCATCAGCCGTTATTCGAGTTGTCCTGAAGTCATATCTTCAAATAACTCGCACGACATGACCCTAACCTAAACGCTATTTTGTAATTCAGGGATTGAGGAACGCGAACTCATGGCTAAACAGTTAAACCTTTTCTCAAAAGGACAGGTGATTTCAACGGCTTTGCATACAGAAATGCAACGGTCGTATCTTGAATATGCCATGAGCGTGATCGTTGGACGAGCGCTACCGGATGTGCGCGATGGGATGAAACCCGTACATCGGCGGATTTTATACGCCATGCATGAGTTAGGGTTAATTCCCGATCGACCTTACCGTAAATGCGCCCGCGTTGTTGGGGATGTCTTGGGGAAGTATCACCCCCACGGCGATCAAGCAGTTTATGATGCCTTGGTTCGCATGGTACAGGATTTTTCCTGTCGCTATCCCTTATTAGCAGGTCACGGTAACTTTGGGTCAGTGGATAATGACCCCCCGGCGGCGATGCGGTACACGGAAACGCGCCTCGCGCCCATTAGTCACCAAGCGCTGCTTTCCGAAATTAGCGAAGCCACCGTAGACTTTACGCCGAACTTTGATAATTCTCAAGCCGAACCCGTTGTTTTACCCGCTCAATTGCCGATTTTATTGCTCAATGGCAGTTCGGGGATTGCGGTGGGGATGGCGACGAATATCCCGCCCCATAATTTAGGCGAGGTGGTGGATGGGTTAATTGCGCTGATCGATCGACCCGATCTTAGCGATGAAAAGTTGATGGAACTGATTCCAGGGCCGGATTTTCCCACCGGGGGAGAAATTGTAGGGACAGATGGGATTAAGGAAGCCTTTACGACTGGACGCGGTAGCATTCCTATCCGGGGAATTGTACGACTAGAGGAAATTCAGCCGGGTAAGGGGCGGCGCGGGGTTCGTAGCGCTTTAATTGTGACGGAGTTACCCTTCCAGGTGAATAAGGCGGGGTGGATTGAAAAGATTGCAGAATTGGTGAATCAGGGGAGAATTGAAGGAATTGCCGATCTGCGCGATGAGAGCGATCGCACCGGGATGCGCGTTGTGATTGAACTCAAGCGCGAAGCTAATCCCCAAGCGGTTTTAGAGAGCCTCTACCGCCTGACGCCGCTGCAAACGAACTTTGGGGCGATTTTATTGGCTTTGGTGGACGGACAGCCCCGCCAACTGACTCTCAAGCAAATTTTGCAGGAGTTTCTCCAATTCCGGGAAACCACCCTGACGCGCCAATATGAAAGCGAACTGCACCAAGCCCAAAAACGCCAGCATCTCCTAGAAGGCTTGCTGAAAGCATTGGAAAATGTGGATGCGGTGATTGAGATTTTGCGCCACGCACCTGATGGAACCACCGCCAAATCAACCCTACAGCAACAATTGCAATTTAGCGATCGCCAATCCGATGCCATCCTAGCTATGCCCATGCGCCGTTTAACAGGCTTGGAACGGCAAAACCTGCAAACCGAACACCAAGAAGTCAGCCAGCACATTCAGGAATTGCAGACCCTTTTAGGCGATCGCAAAGAACTCCTAAAATCGCTGAAAAAAGACCTGCGCGCCCTCAAACGCCAATACAACGATCCGCGCCGCACCCGCATTCATTCCCTCGATAGCCAGCCGGTAGCCACTCCCGCCGAAAAACCGGAAACCTCAACCAAAAAAGGACGCAAATCTCAAGCCAACACCGCCCCCAAAGACAGCCCCTCTTCTGAACGCTTGCTATTGCTCGAACCCCTAGGCGAAGAACCCAACCAACCCGCCCAAGTAGAATTTACCCATCGCGGCTACGTGCGGCGCGTTCCCCCTAGCACGCCCCCCAAAACTAAGAGCAAACCGCCGAAAAAGACGGTTCAAGACTTACAAGAACGCGATGACTTTACAATCCAAACGGACTTAAGCCAAACTTCAGCCGAAATTCTAGTCCTAACGCAAACCGGGAAAGCCCATAGCGTCAAACTCGCCGATATTCCCCAAACCTCTAACCGCAGTAAAGGAACGCCGCTGATTAGCCTTTTACCCCAACAAAGTACGGGAACCCCGGATCGCATTGTCGGCCAGTTTGTTCGCAGTACCTATCCTGACGAGTTGCATTTAATTGTCCTCACCCAACAAGGTCGGATCAAACGCTTACCCCTATCAGAATTTGCCAATATGACGGCGCGGGGTTTAACCGCCATTAAACTCAAGGATGACGACGAACTGCTCTATACAACCCTGACTCAGCCGGGAGAACAACTCTTAATTGCGACAACTGGCGGACGCATTCTCCGCTTAGAGGTAAATGACGAACAACTGCCAATTTTGGGACGGGCGGCGCAAGGCTATCAAGTGCTGCGCCTTCGCAAACAGGAACAGCTAGCCGGATGCGCGTCTTTAAAGGCGGATGATAATTTTCTGGTGTTCTCTCAACAAGGCTATGTGAAGCGAATGCCCGTAGGGGTTTTGCGTCAGGCCAATCGCGGAGAAATTGGCACCCAGGCGTTGCAATTTACCGATAAAACTGATTCGCTGGCGAGTATGGTTCGGGCCGTTCCAAAGGCGATGGTAGCGGTGTTAAGTAGCGAACAGCGCCTCTGGCAGTTGGCGGTTGATTCGATTGCGTTTTGGGGGAAAGATGGAAAAGGCGATCGCCTAATCGATTTGAGATCTGAAGAACAGATTGTTTCTGTAACGCTAAATTGTCCTTCTGAAATCGCAGGGGAGTAATATCAACCACCGTGGCACAGGTTGTTCTCGATAATATTTTTAAAAGCTTTCCCAAGGGTCAGGAAGCCAAAACCCAGGTCTTGGATGCAACCGTTGGCGACTCTCCGCAGGCGGTTTTGCGGCGGATTCATCTCACGGTTAATGATGGCGAGTTTATGGTCTTGGTGGGGCCGTCTGGATGCGGTAAAAGTACGCTTTTACGCTTAATTGCTGGATTAGAGGAGTTGACGGCGGGGAATATCTGGGTGGGCGATACGTTGGTCAATCACCTCCCTCCCAAGGCGCGGGATATTGCGATGGTGTTTCAAAATTACGCCCTCTATCCTCACATGACGGTGTATGACAATATTGCGTTTGGCTTGCGCCGATTTTCGACCCCAGAGCGATCTCATTCTGGAATTCCCCCGTGGGCTGAAAGTTCGCTTTTTGGGTTAACGCGATCGCTTCCTCGTCCGCTGCGCTATCGTCCCCAACAAGAACGCTCGATCGAACAGCGGGTGCTGAAGGTGGCGAAGTTGCTGCAAATTGAGGGATTGCTAGAACGTTTACCCAAGCAGCTTTCGGGCGGACAAAAGCAACGGGTGGCGTTAGGGAGAGCGATCGCGCGCAATCCTCAAGTCTTTTTGATGGATGAACCCCTCTCGAATCTGGATGCGAAGTTAAGGGCGGAAACGCGGGCGCAAATTGTGAATTTACAGCGCCAGTTGGGGATTACGACGATTTACGTCACCCACGATCAAGTGGAAGCGATGACGATGGGCGATCGCATTGCGGTGATGAATGAGGGCCAAATTCAACAAATTGCCCCACCCCTCGAACTGTACAACCATCCCGCCAATTTGTTTGTCGCTCAGTTTATTGGCTCGCCGCCCATGAACTTTTTGCCAGTTTCGTTTACTCCCCCGCTGTTAATTACCCATCCCAGTTTCCGCTTCTCTCTCCCGCCCCATTGGGAGTCGGTTCTTCACAGTTATGGCAGTAATTCTTTGATTTTGGGCGTTCGTCCCGAACATCTCAGCGTTGGCGTTCCCGCAACGAAGAATCTTCCGGTACAAGTCGAACGGCTAGAAGCACTGGGAAATGAGACGTTTATTACGGTGCGTTTGGTTGAAGAGCGCCCCGGAAATTCACCCCTCCTGCAAGCGCGGGTTGCTCCAGATACCTCCGTTTCGCTTGGCGAACAACTGTGGTTATCCCTAACAACCGATAAAATTCACCTGTTCGATCCAAAGACGCAAATGGCGATCGCGCCCAGTCGCGCGTAAAGCCCAGTTTCTCCTGAAAACGCTTTCTACCAAGAGAATGAGACAAATAGATTTAAATCTTGTTAAGATATTTGACACTTAACTCTTTTTATGCAGAAAGCAGGAGTCTGGTTATGGATGAAACTCGCTCTACCGCTCCTCTTAACGATCCAGCAGAGCGGAATGCTTGGAAATTTGGATTTACGCCTCAAGCAGAAATCTGGAATGGACGTTTTGCCATGATTGGTTTCACAGTCGCTTTGATTTTAGAAATTCTCTCAGGTCAAGGGATTGTAGATTTATCCAGCTTATTCTAAATGCAAACACCCCCTGAACCTGGAAGCTTAAGTCTTCCAGGTTTTTTAGTGCGGATGGGGGGAAAGAGTGCTGAGTGCTGAGTGCTGAGTGCTGAGTGGGAAAGAGGATGGGGGGATGGGGAGATGGGGGGAAGAAGGGAATTGGGAATTAAAAGTTGGGGAGAAGAAAAGATAGGAAGACTTGATAACTGTCAACTCAGCACCCTCTTCCTCACTCGGAACACTGCTGCTTGGTGTGCAAGCTACGGAACTCGGAACTTTGCACTCTCTTCCCACTCAGCACTCAGCACTTTACACTCAGCACTAAAGAAGGCATAACCTTGCACATTCCGATAATGTTTGTTACTTTAATTTACATAGGTGAATGCTGGTTAGCCTTACACGGAGTTAAAGCAATGGAAAACAACAGTCGCAATAGTTGGAACTGGGGATTTACAGCAGGCGCAGAAAACTGGAATGGTCGTTTAGCCATGATCGGTTTTATCAGCGCTGTGTTGGTTGAACTCGTTTCTGGTCAAGGCGTTCTCCACTTTTTAGGTCTTCTGTAAGACATTGAGCCTGACCCAATACTTCTGAATTAACCTCTAAATCGATATCTCCACTTTCGTAACGCTGGATGTTCTTGTCAAAGACTCCAGCTTTTTTGGCAACAAAAAGGGGAGAGGAAAGTCTCGCCTAACCCTGAACTGGAATTTAGCGTTACATTCCTCGCCCTAAGCGTTTGATTGAGTTTAGCAATTAGCGAATATATTCTTTGAGGACGCTATTGCGGTTGGGGTGGCGTAACTTCCGTAGGGCTTTCGCCTCAATTTGGCGAATGCGTTCGCGGGTGACGTTAAAAATTTGTCCAATTTCTTCAAGCGTCTTCATCCGTCCATCGTCTAGGCCGTAGCGCAGGCGCAAGACATCTCGTTCGCGAGGACTTAAGGTGCCTAAAACCCCTTCTAAATCTTCCCGCAACAGGTTTTTAGAAACCTGATCTTCGGGGGTTTCTCCATCAGACTCAATAAAATCCCCCAGGCGCGAATCTTCTTCTTTGCCAATGGGGGTTTCTAGAGAGATGGGTAACTGAGCAGATTTCGCGATGAATCGCAGTTTTTCGATGGTCATTTCCATGCGTTCTGCGATTTCTTCTTCCGTTGGCTTGCGGCCCATTTCCTGGGACAACAGCTTAGTGGTTTTCTTGATCCGAGAAATCGTTTCGTACAAGTGAACGGGCAATCGGATAGTCCGCGACTGATCGGCGATCGCTCTAGTGATGGCTTGGCGAATCCACCAGGTCGCGTAGGTCGAGAATTTATAACCTTTTTCGTGGTCAAACTTTTCTGCTGCCCGAATCAGACCTAAGCTGCCTTCTTGAATCAAGTCTTGGAAAGACAGGCCTCGGTTCATGTACTTCTTGGCAATCGAAACTACCAAACGCAAGTTGGATTGAACCATTTTGTCTTTTGCCCGCCGACCGACGTGGAGGCGATGGCGGAAAGACTGCAATGGCATACTGACAGCTTCAGCCCATTCAGCATCGTGGGGTTCGCGATCGAGCCGATCCATCAGTTGCTCGCGGATGCGCTCTAATTCTAGTAAGTCCGCAATTTTACGGGCCAACTCAATTTCTTCATCAGCCCTTAAAAGTCGAATGCGCCCAATTTCTTGCAGGTAGAGGCGAATGGAATCCTCTGTATAGTGCTTTTTCTTAATTTGGGCTTTCCGGCGAGCGCCCCTTGCCACTTTGCCAGACTTACCGTCTTCCTCATCAGGCTGAGCCTCGTCTAAAAAATCGTCTTGATCGTCATCCTCTTCTAGCAAATCAATAGAATCTTCTAGCTCAGACGGATCGAAGGTTGGGAGTAGGTTGTTAGCCTGGGTCATGCCGCGTTCCTCATGCTCCTTTTGTTGAATTCCAAGTTAGAAAGTGCGGTTCAGTTTTTGCTGACGAATCAACTGAGAACAATGCTTTCCAAGCTTAACAAGACTTGGTTGGCATTTGTTGTAGCCGACTCACAGGTTTACGGCTTCTTCAAATTTCCCCAAATCGGGAACTGAAGTACCCGTGGAATCTCTTGATTGAGGTTCCGGGAAAAACTTTTCCGATTGTAGCTTTTCTCAAAAAAATTGCAGGGCGATTTCGAGTTTTATCCCCAAAATCGGTGAGATCGTTCTCGGTGAGTAACACTACAACCGTGCTGTTATAGTGTGGCCCTTGATGTAACTTAGCTTAATTTTGCAAAAGTTGGGGGAATTAGCTCAAATTTTTGTTTACAGTTCTCAAAACTTTTGCCCTCCACCGATTGAAGTCAGCATTTTCTGAATTTTCGCCTGGAGAGATCCCCGCGCTGGCTTATCCATAGATATCTTTCGACCTCTATCGATCTTTAGGGGGGTTAATCTCAATGAAAATTGGGTTCTATGGGTTGGGCTTTGGTTTTAATCCTCCGAAGGTGACCGATCAATTTTTGGGGCTTCTTCCAGATTGGGGATAGAGAGGGGAACCCCCTCAACGAGAACCGTTTTCACTAGGGGCGATCGCAAACTCACCCACAAGCTACAGGTTTCCTTCGACAGGGCGATCGCCACCAGCGTTTCGGGCTGCTGGCAAATCTGTACCCCGAAGCGATAGACCTGAGCGCGGTAACGGACATCAAACACTTGCAGGCGGCAAAATAACTCTTTGTTGTAGTACATGCCATCCTGAATATTGCCCTCAAACCAAAATTTGAAAGGAAAAATCTTTTGCTCGTCGATGACCAAAGGTAACACAAGCCGCCTAGACTCCCAGTGTCAAGACTCGATGCTATTGTCCCAAAACAATCTGAAACTGTGCAGTGATTTAACGCGAACGGTCGATCAATGGGTCATAGACATCCTTAAAGCCGATTTTTTCCAGAGTCGCTCGATTGTAACGAATTCATAGCCCCGTTGGCGCAGTTGAGGAATTAATTTTGCCACTGTCGCCGCCACGTCTTGTCCGCCGCAAGCGCCATCGTGCAATACGATTAGCGAACCGTTAGTGACTTGCTGCAAAACGCGCTGTACCGAAATTTGCACGCCCGGTTGCACCCAATCTTCTGGAACAACGCTCCACATCACCGGACGATAGCTCCACTCTAAAAGCCAATTGAGAATTTGGGGGGTAAAAATCCCATTGGGGGGACGAACGTCGCGGACTTGTTGCTGAACTTGCGCCAAGGGGAGATCGCAGGCACGGGCGATCGCCCTTTGGGTTTGTTCTAAACTGCGATTGAGTTCGTTATAACTTAAGCGAGTAAACGAGCGATGGCTGTATCCGTGCAAACCTAGCCAGTGACCTTGTTGATAAACCGCCTGGGCAATTTTGGGCGATCGCTCCACGCACATCCCCAGCCAAAAGAAACTTGCAGGTACCCGATGTTCTTCTAAAACTTTAAGTAATTCTGGAGTGTATTGAGAATGGGGGCCGTCATCAAAAGTGAGCGCAATCTCTCGAATTGTCTCATCTCCAGCCCACAGACAATTTTTAAAGGTTGGCTTAAGAACTTTGTACAGAAAAGGATAAACAAGAGCAAACTGCATTTTGGTTACGTGCCAGAAAGGAGGGCATCACAGCATTTTTGCCTAGCCCAAGCTGATTGAATTAATGAAACTAAGATATCGCGTTCGATGGGTTTTACCAAATAACCATCCACCGCCAGGTCAGAATCGGGATCTAACCAACTTGAGGCTTGAAACTCGCTCAACTCCACAATTGTCACCCCGCATAAACCCGCCATTTGTCGCAGTCGGGCAATCAGTTGGGATGACCCTTGTTGCTGGTTTCCCAATAAAATCACCAACGATGGAAAGAGCTGACTGGCTTGCTCTACAGCTTGATCGACTGAGTTGGCGATCGCCACCGTTGCCGCTAAATGGTTCAACGAAGACTGAAGACCATTGAGATCCTCAGTTTCTTGTCCTAATATAAGTACATAATTATCAGCTATCACCACACTTTTGACCCAAACAGTTCCTTGAATTCATAGTCTAACTTGTCACTTTTACAGATAACTCCCGCGCGATCCCGATTAAGGTCAAGCCCTGAATCCCTTTCCCGTCTTTCTGTAAACTAAAAGGCTTCAATTTTTTTTAGCTTTTTTATTGCTAAACCGCTAACCCTTTTAGGGATTGATGTTCGCCTCATGAGTTTCTGATTCACTCGTCGTTTCTCCAAGCAATATCCCTAAAAATAAAGGTTTAATTAACAAAGCTCCACAGTCATTTACGTCCCGACAGAAAGCCAAGCCCAGACTGTATAAATTGCTTCTGCTAAACTGGAGAAAACGCCAAGATTTGTCCTCAAATTACTAATTCTTAACTTTCTTGTCAAAACATTGCTATTGAGTCGAAAGTTTGCATTGCTTCAGATGAATTTTCCATCCTTTCCATCAGCCCTACTGAAACATTTCCCCTCATCCCTCGCCGGACTTGTCCTCGTCACTTGCCTGAGTGCCTGCGATACTGTAACCACCACTCAATACGAAGCAACGGCCCTGACTACTTATACTTGGCAGGTGGAGTACGCGACTTCTCTCTCTAGTAGTAAAAACAGCCGCTTTGAGAATTTCACCTCAACTTCACTGCTAAATCGTAATGGGATTCAACCCGAAATGGCTGTTACCGGGCCAGATGATAGAGGCTTATGGTGGCCCGCTTTACCCCCAAGACCCACAGTGGATGAGGTTGAAGCCAAAACTCAAGCCAATGAAATGGCTAGAACTCCAGAATTAATTAAATCGGTCTACTATGAGATCTCTTTTCAAGCCAATAATCAGACTCAGACGCTACCCACGAATCACGAGGTCTATCGCGAAGTCGTGAAAGCCTACCCGAACCAAATTCCGCTAGAACTCGTTTTAGGTCTCAATAATCAGTCCGTGGAAAAAGCAGAACCCCAGTAGGGGAAGAAGGGAGTTGGGAATTGGGAGTTGGGGGTTGGGGAAGAAGAGGGTGGGGGGATGGGGAGGTCTGACAGGTGTAGGTATTTTACGATTAGGAGGAGTTAGAGTGATAAAAAGCATCAACCGGGGAGGGAGGCAAAGTCTTCCACCTGGAAAGATGAATCGACAGACCGTTAAGTACATCAGCAATCAGA